>JBJTSG010000102.1:0-15252 GCA_046076505.1 Erythrobacter sp.
ACCAAGGGCATCGTCGCGCTCGTGATCGCCGCGGTGCAGGACCGATCCGCGACCGAGGTCGCGCAGATGGACGTGATGGGCGCGCTCGCCCCCTTCGACCTGAAAAACCAGCTGTCGAGCAACCGCACCCAGGGCGTTCCCAACATGATTGCGCTGGTGAAGGAGCACGCCGCCCGGCTAGCGGCCGCCTGAGCCGTTTTCGCGATATCCCCGGATCGGGGTATCCTCCCGGTCGGGAGCGCAGCGGCGCCGATTCGCTGCGCGGGAAGGGAGACAGGCCATGCTGGCGCACGCGAAACCCGTCTGCTTCGTGCTCACGTCCGACATTACGCGGGCGCGCGGCTTCTACACCGATACGCTGGGGCTCGCCGAGACGGGCGATGATCCCTATGCGGTAAGCTACGACCTGGCCGGCACGCTGATGCGCCTGACCAGCGTCGAGGAGCACGCGCCCAGCCCCCACACCGTCGCCGGCTGGCAGGTCGAGGACATCGCCGCCGCGGTCGATTCGCTCGCGGAGAAGGGCGTCGCCTGCGCGGTCTACGAAGGCTTCGGGCAGGACGCGCGCGGGATCTGGACCGATCCCGGCTCGGGCACGAAGATCGCGTGGTTCTTCGATCCCGACGGCAACAATCTCAGCCTGACGCAGTTCGGCTAGAGGTTGCGCCCCACCACCTCATAGGCGTCGCTGCCGGCGCCGACGGAGTCGCGCACCACCGCGAGGCCCGCTTCCTTCTGCGCCTTCAATTCGGCCTTGAGCTTCGCCGGATCGCGGGCGAAGACGAAGCCGAAGCTCACCCCGCCCTCCTTGCCGATCGTCGCGTGGTGGAGCTTGTGTGCCTGCACCAGCCGCTTGGCGTAGCCCTTGCGCGGCACCCATTTCCAGTAGCGCTGGTGGACGAGGCCGTCGTGCACCAGGGTGTAGATCACCCCGTAGAGCGTGATGCCGACCGCCACCCACCACAGCCATTCGACCCACAACGAGCCGACGATGTAGAGCGCGGCATTGATCGTGCCGAACACCACCGCGAAAAGGTCGTTCTTCTCGAGCACGTTGTCGTGCGGCTCATGGTGGTCGCGGTGCCAGTCCCAGCCCCAGCCGTGCATGATGTACTTGTGCGCGTACCAGGCGAACAGCTCCATGCCGATCAACGCGGCAAGGGTGATGGCTGCGGCTTCGAGCCAGCTCATTCTCAGGCCTTCTCAGTCAATTGGTCGATCTGCCCCACCCCGACACGGCGCGCCGCCGGGAGCGCCCACCAGGGCACGTCAGGGCGGCGGTGATGCTCGAGGTGATAGCCGAAATGGAAACAGGTTGCGAGGCTCGCGAGCGTGCCGAAGTCCTCGCTGCGGGTGTTGTGGCGGTCGGTGAAGTCCGCCGCGCGGGCCTCGCCCGGCAGGTGGCGGTGCGGTCGGAAGGTGCCGAAGTAGAAGAGTTGCAACGAGGAGCCGATCGCCGGCGCCCCGTAGAGGAGCACGATCTGCGCCATCTCGATCTCGAGCACCAGCCAGTAGAAGGCGACGACCGAATGCACGAAGAGGAGCGAGCGCCAGCCGAAGTAGCGCTTGAAGAAGGTCGCGTACCAGCGCCAGAAATCGGCCGGGTTGTGCTCGTCGAAATCGGGATCGCCTGCGTGGCCCGACAGGCGGTGGTGATCGAAATGCGCGTCGCGCAGCCGCTTCCACGCGAACCCGGCATAAAGCGCCAGCAGCACCGCGCCGATCGCGCCATTGGCGCGGCGGTGGCCGGGCAGCAGGCTGCCGTGCATCGCATCATGGCAAACGATGAACACCCCGACCGAAAGCCAGCACTGCACCACGCCCAGCGCAATCGCGAGCGGCCAATTGGTCCAGGTGAGTTCGAAGACGAACATGCCCCAGACATGGATCGCGAGCCAGCTCCCGGCGATCGCGAGCGCCAGCGCGAGGCCGACGGCGCGCTGGGTCTGTCGCTCGGGCAAGGCGAAATGAGGGTTCATTCGTCAGAAGATACGCGCGTTCCGGTCATGGGGATGCCTATACCCCGCACGCCGAAAACAACAAGCGGCGCGCCCTCCTCCCCCGGAAGGGCGCGCCGCCCACCATCTCAATGCGAGACGATGAAATCGAACAGCGGGGCCGGCTTGAAGTTCGCGGTCTGGTCGCCGCCGAGATAGGGGTTGCCGTCGAGCTGCAGCTTGCGCACCCCGCTGCCCGGAGCGAAATTCAGCTTGGCGAGATTGGCCCACACCGTGCTCGGGCTGTTGGTGTCCTGGAAGTAGATCACCTTGTTCTTCTGGTCATGCACCGTCAGCCACAGGGTGTCGGCGATGTTCGGGCGGCCGGGGGTGGTGATGCCCTTGGGCACGGAGACATTGCGCATGATGCTGAACACCACCGCAGCAGCCGCGATCGGATCGGCGGTCTGAGTGGTCGCCTTGATGTAGTGCGACATGCGCACGAAGCGGTCCGAGGCGCGGTTGGTCCCGGGCAGCATCGCCTCGCCGCCGATTTCCTTCCAATACTCGGTCAACGCGAGCTGCTTTTCATAGGACGGCTCGTTGGTCATGATCTGATAGTCGCGGCTGTGGTGGATCACCAGCTTGCCGCCGATGAACTCGAAAATCGCCGAATCCCCGGAGGCGTCCGAGATCGAAAGGTGCGTGAGCCCCGGCTGGCCCGAAGGCGCATTGGCCGCGATGATGCGGAACTCCTCCTTGCGCATTGCTGCGACGGCTTCCTCGACGGTGGCGAAGTTGTCGAGCATGTATTGCGCCCAGGCCGAGATCGGCAAGGTGGGCCGCTTGTCGCCCGGGGTCTCGGGGGCATATTCCGCCCCCACCAGATAGAGCAGATTGGCGACGAGGCCCTTCTCGTTCATCCCGTCGGCCGCTGCGCCTTCATAGATGGTGGCGACCACGCTGCCATGCTTGGCAGTCCATTTGAGCGGCGTGGCGGTGTTGCTGGTCCGCGCGAGGCCTCGGGGGTAGAGATAGAGGTTGGTGTCGATGTCCTGCACCACCCAGTCCATCGTGCGACCAGTAAGGACCTGCCCGTCCTTGCCGATATAGACCGCGCGGCTGCATGCATCGGCGATCGTTGGGGCCACCAGTGCCGTGGCCAGCACGGCGGCAAGTACGGTGCGTTTGATCATGACCTTCTCCCTTTCAGCCAGACAGGCCGCCAGCGAGGGAACGCGGTCCGATGTGCGCGAAGCCGCCGCTCGCCCCCCAACGAACGTCATGCTGGCGAATACACCTTTGCCGTGCAGCGGATTGTAACCGGAGCAACAATTGCGCGGAGCGGTGGCAATTAACCCCGCGCCAACCGGGCATCGAACCAGCGCGCCTGCGCCCACGAGGATGAGCGCCGCCGGGCCCCACGCGCCCGCGACCACCGCCCCCGCCAGCGCACCGGCGAGCAGCAGCATGCCGGCAAGCCACGGCGCGCTGCGCTGAGGAAACCGTACCATGCGATTGCAAGCAATCTATGCGCACCTCAGCTGCTCGGATTTCGAGGCGAGCATCGCGTGGTTCGCGAAGCTCTTCGGCAGCGAGCCCGACGCCCGGCCCATGGACGGCCTCGCCGAGTGGCATCACGAGGCCCATGCGGGCTTCCAGCTCTATCGCAACCCGCCCGACGCGGGACGGGCGACGATGACGCTGATCGTCGCCGATCTGGAGGCCGAGCACACCCGGCTCGACAAGGCGGGGGTCGAGGTCGGGGAGATCATGTCGGGCGAATATGTCCGCTACCTGCAAGTCGCCGATCCTGACGGGAACAGGGTGGTGCTGGCCTAGCCGCAATAGTGCAGGGTCGGTCAGAACAGCTCGATCTTGAGTGCGGCGTTGCCCTGGGTGGGCAGCACACCCCCGTTGTCCGCGATTTCGGCGTGGACCGCACTCTGGCTTGCCATGACGTAAGTCGCGGCTTGGCTATCGATCAGGTCGCGCACGCTGCCCGCGTCAGGCTCGCCCGCGGCAGAGGCGGCGGCAAGCGCCTGGAATTCGCCCAGTGCGTCGGCGACCTGGCCGAGCCGCTGGCTCATGACGTCCTGAAATTGCAACCGGCCGAGGATGTCAGAGAGCGCAAGCAGGATTTCGCCATGGCCGCTCTCCATGATCTGCATGAGGCTGGAGAGCCGGGTGCTGATCGCGGCGACTTCGCCCTGCGCGCTTTCGAGCTCGCGCACCAGGCGCTGCACCTCGTCCTGCTCCCCGCCCTTGCGGTCGGGGAGCGCGGCGAGGATCTGCTTGTGCATCCGGTCGGCGAAGGAATTGATCCCCTGGCTGACAGAACGCGCGCCCTCGGAGGTCTGGGTGGCAAGCGCGCGCATCTCGGTCGCGATGAGGCCGAAGGCGAGCCCTGCTGCGCCCTGACGGTGCGCCTCGACCGAGGCGTTGATCGCGAGGAAGAAGGCCTTGTCGGCGACCTGCGAGATGACGTCGAGCGCGCCGCGCAGCTCCTGGAACTCGGCCGACAGGGCCTCGAGCCCGGCGTAATTGTCGGCAATCGCGGCATCGCGCTCGGCGAGCATTGCGCTGAGCTGCCCGATGATCGCGCCAGGCACCGCGACCGCGCCCTGCATCGCGCCCGCACCCGAAAGCGAATTGGCGATGCGTTCGCGCTGGCCGGTCGAGAGGCGGTTGATGTGCTGGACCTGCTCGACCACCGAGGTGACGCCCTCGAGCACGTCATGCTGCACCCCGTCGATCTGGCCGCGAAGGATGTCGAGGAAGGGGCCGGTCGCCGCGAGATCGTCGCGCACGTGATCGGGCAGGCCCGAAGGGTGGAGGACGGTGACGTCGCCGGTGATCTTGAGGAAGTCGCTCGCGCGGCGCTTCATCGGCCCGATGAAGGATGGCGGCGCGGGAGGCCGCTGCTGCGCGCAGACGAAGGCACCCGCGGCTGCGAGGATAAGCCCGGCCGCCGGCCAGTCGCCGACAAGCCCCGCGCCCACCAGCGCCGCGCCGAGCAGCGCGGCTCCGGCGAGCCAGAGGGCCGGGCGAGGCGGGCGGGCGAAGGCCACGGGTGCAGGACGCTTGCGGATCACGCAGCCTGGGGCAGGACCTGGCGGATCACGCCGAGCAGATCCGGACCCGATAGCGGCTTCACCAGCCACCCGGTCGCACCGAGCCGGCGGCTCTCGTCGCGCTTGGCCTGGTCGCTCTCGGTGGTGAGCGTCAGGATCGGCACGAAGCGGCAGGCGGGCAGAGCACGCGCATGGCGGATGAATTCGAGCCCGCCCATGTTCGGCATGTTGATGTCGGTGATGACGAGATCGGGGCGCAGGCCGCCCTGCAGCTTTGTCAGCGCGAGGCTGCCGTCGCTGGCGCTCTCGACCCGGAAGCCGTGCATCTCCAGCGTGGTGCGCAGGCTCATGATCATGGTCGGGGAATCGTCGACGATAAGGATGGTCTTGCTCATTCTCTGCCTCCTGCCACCCCGGTCCCGTTGCTCGGGAGGGGCCGATTGCTATCCTTATCGGACACCGTCGCCTAACGCGGCAGCGACGCCGGCCACGCGGAATTACCTAGGTTCGCTCCGCGGTCTTCCGGCGACGTGGACGGGGTTGGGCATCATGTGCCGGGCTCGGCAACGCCAGCACCGCGCCCAGCCAGCGCGACAAGCCGGCGTCCTGCGGTCCCTTCGCCACCGCCGGCGCCAGCGCCATCAGGCATTGCAGAACCGCGGCGTGAAGCCCGGTGCAGGCCGCCAGATCGACCTTGCGCCCCGGTTTCGCCAGCAGGAAGCTCGCCAGCGCGTCCGCCTCCTCCACCGTGCAATGCCCCTCGATCACCGCCTTGTCCCTCGCGAAACGCACCGCCATCACAGCATCTCCTTGAGGTTGAGGACGAGCAGCACCCGCCCGTCGCCGAGCACCGCGGTGCCGGAAAAGCCGCTCATGCCAGCCAGGATACCGGCAAAGGGCTTGAGGATGAGGTCCATCCCCGTGCCGAATTCATCGATGACGAGGCCGATCGTCGCCTCGCCGATGCGCAGGATCAGGACGGCTTCGAGCGTCGCCGCGTGCGGCGCCATGCCGAGGAGATTGCGCAGCCGCACCACCGGCACGACCTGGTCGCGCAGCACGATCGCCTCGGCGTTCTTGAGGCGGCGGATCGCTTGCGCAGGGATGCGCACGGTCTCGACCACCAGCTCCATCGGAATCCCGTAAGCCTGGCCGGCAAGGTCCACCGTCAGCACCCGCGTCACCGCCATCGACAGCGGCAGCTTGAGCGTCACGCGGGTGCCCTCGCCCGCCCGGCTGTCGAGCGTCACCGCCCCGCCCAACCGCTCGACCACGGTGCGCACCGCGTCCATGCCGACGCCGCGGCCCGAGAGGTCGGAGACCGTCTCGGCGGTGGAGAAGCCGGGGAGGAACACCAGCTGCACCGCCTGCGCATCGGTCAGCTCGGCGGCGCGCGGGGCATCGATCAGGCCGCGTTCGACCGCCTTGGCGCGCACCCGCGCAGGGTCCACGCCGCGCCCGTCGTCGATCACCTCGATGATGACGCTGTCGCCTTCCTGCACCGCCACCAGCCGCAGGGTCGCCGCCTCGGGCTTGCCCGCCGCGCGGCGAGCCTCCGGCCCCTCGATCCCGTGGTCGAGAGCGTTCCTTAGGATGTGGGTGAGCGGCTCGGCCAGCGCCTCGATGACATTCTTGTCGGCCTGCGTGCCCTCCGCCTCCAGCACCAGATCGACCTGCTTGTCCTGCTTCCTCGCGATGTCGCGCACCAGCCGGGGAAAGCGCTTGAAGAGGTCGGCGACGGGCATCATGCGGATGTCCATCACCGCGCCCTGCATTTGGCGGGTGATACGGTCGATGACGGCGTACTTGTCCTTGATCTCGCGCGCGAGCTCGCGGTTACCGAAGCGGGTCTCGGCGTCGCGGGCGAGGAAGGGGAGCGCGTTCTTGGCGACGACAAGCTCGCCGACGAGGTTCATCAGCGCGTCGATCCGGCCCTGCTCGACGCGCAGCGTGCGCTCGCCCGCCTCGTGCCGCGCGGCAGTGGCGGCAGCAGCGGGCGCGGCGGCAGGCGTCTCTTCGCGCGCCGCATCGGGTTCGCCCAGCAGCGCATCGATCGCCGCGCCGAGCGAGGCGGCATCCCCCGCTGCGGGCGCGGCGAGACCGAGCGAGCGGCAGACGTTCGCGAGCGTCGCGGCGACGTCGGCCACGCCGGCGCGCCCTGCGGCGCCAAGCGCGCGGGCCTGCGCGGCGACGAGCTCGCGCGCGAGCGGCGGGAGGGCATCGGCCGGTGCCTCGGCGACAGGCTCGTCCAGCACACCGATGGTCACGGCGTCGGGCGTGTAGCGGAAATGGTCCTCGATGGCGGCGCGCCCGGCGGTGGAGGCGAGACGGAAAACGAGGTTGCAGACATAGGGGTCGAAATCGGCCGGCGCGGGCCAGGCCTCGCGGGGGACGATCTCCGACCAGACGAGACCCGGCACGGAGTGGGCGATCTGCACCGGATCGTCGCCGCTGAAGAAGCACGCGGCATCGGGAACATATTCGATGGTCAGCACCGCTGTACCCGTCGGCGCAGCAGTGCGGATCGCCGCGACTCCGGCCCAAGCGTGGCGCACGCTTGCGCTCGTCGCCACCGGCTTCGCCCGCACACTCTCTCCCGGTGCCTCGAGCCGCGCGCGGTAGGCGGCGGCGTGGTGGCGGGCGATCGCCATGGCCTCGGGAGCGAGCGTGCCAGCTTCGCGGAACTCCTCGATCCAGCGACCGACGTGGTCGAGCCCTTCGAGCAGTTCATCGGCCGCGCCCCCGTCCATCCGCAACCGGCCCTCGCGCATCGCGCCGAGCAGGTCCTCGCCCGCGTGCACGAGGTGGACGAGCGCCGGCAGGTCGAACAGCCCGGCCGCCCCCTTGATCGAGTGGACGGCGCGGAAGAGCGCGTTGATCGCCTCGGCGTCGTCGGGATCGCGTTCGAGCGTCAGCAGCGCCTCTCCCGCTTCCTCGAGCAGCGCGCGCGCCTCCTCGACGAAGCTCGCCGCGAGCTGGGCGGCCTCTGTGCTCTCGGTCACCGGCATGGCACACCCGTCATCAGCTTGACCGTGGCGATGAAGCGCTCGGGGTCGATCGGCTTGGTGAGGTAGAAGTTCGCCCCCGCCCGGTAGGCGCGCTCGATGTCCTCGCTCGCCTGCTCGGTGCTGAGCATCACGGCCGGGATGGGCGCGAGCCCGGGATGGCGGCGCACCTCGGCGAGGAAGGTGTAGCCGTCCATCCGCGCCATGTTGATGTCGACCACGAAGAGGTCGAAGGCCTGCGCAAGCGCCTGCTCGAGCGCTTCGAGCCCGTTGATCGCCTCGGCGACCGCAAAGCCTTCGCGGCTCAGCAGCTGGGCGCAGAACAGGCGCACCGTAAGCGTGTCGTCGACGATGAGGACGCGGGCGAGCAGCGGGGGACCTTCCGCGGCGGCGGCGGGCGGATCGGCAAGGGTGTCGGCGGCTTGGGTCATGGCAGCGGCCTCTGGTGGACGAGCGCTTCGGGGAACTTGCGGGGCACGAACAGGCTCGAGATGCGGCTCATGCTCTCCGAATGGCCGAGCGCGATGAAGCCGCCGGGATTGAGCGCGTCGAAGAACGCCTCGGCGGTGCGGCGGCGCGAGAGATCGTCGAAGTAGATGAGCAGGTTGCGGCAGAAGATCACGTCAACCCCGCGGATCCGCGCCATGTCGACAGGGCTCGCCACGTTGACGAGGCTGAAGTCGATCGAATCCCTGAGGTCGGCGATCACTCGCCAGCTCTCTTGGCCGATCTGGGTGAAATAGGCGCTGCGCAGCCGTGCCGGCACGCGGTGCAGCGCGCGCGCGCCGTAGATCCCGGTGCGCGCCTCGCCGAGCGCGCGGCTGTCGATGTCGGAGGCGAAGATCTCGATGTCGAAGTCGCTCGCCCGCGGCCAGTCCTCGAGGATGGCGATGGCGATCGAATAGGGCTCCTCGCCGGTCGAGCAGGGGATCGACCAGATGCGGATTTGCTCGCGCCCCGCGACCTTGCGGTCGGCGATCTCGTCGAGCAGGTGCCGGGTCAGGCAGGCGAGCTGGTAGTCTTCGCGGAAGAAGTAGGTCTCGTTGACCGTCATCGCGTTGATCAGCGCCTGCATCTCCGCGCCGTCGTGCTGGAAGCGCACCAGCGCGAGGTATTCGCGCAAGGAGCCGCAGCCGGTGGCGGCGATGCGCTCCTCGAGGCGCTTGTCGATGAAGTAGCGGCGCCCGGCGTCCATGCTGATGCCGGTCTTGCGGTAGAAGAAGTCGCAGAAGGCGACGATGTCCTCGAAAGCGAAAGCCGAGGCGCCGGTCAGCTCCGAAGAGGAGAGAACATGGCCCACGCCTCAGGCCTCGCCGAGGCGGCGCAGCGCGGTTTCGGCGGTGAAGCGCACGAAGGGCTGGTCGGCGAAGCGCGCGGCGATGGTCCGCAGCGCGCCCGCGGCTTCGGCAAGCCCCGTGCCGCCGAGCGCGTCGGCGCAGTGGGCAGCGACATTGGGGTCTTCCTCGCGCGAGGCGAGGTCGATCAGCCATGCGCCGCTCGTCGCCGGCGGCAGGTCGGCGGCGAGCAGGATCGCGAAGCTGCGCACGTCGGGATCGGCGTGGTGCCCGAGCGGTGCGAGCAGCGCGGCAGCTTCGGCGGGCATCGCGCCCAAGGCCTCGAACGCCCCGCTGCGCAGGGCGGCGTCAGGTTCGGTGAGCAGGCTCGCCGCCGCCTCGGCCGCAGCGCGCGTGCCGAGGCCGGCGAGCGCGAGGAAGGCAGCATCGCGCACGGAGGCGTCCGGCTCTTCGCGCAGGTGGCTGGCGAGACGCGCGGCAGCATCGGGCGCAGCCCCGAGCGCCTGCACCGCGCGGCGCCGGACCGACGGATCGGGATCGCCAAGGCTGGCCGGCGGGACCGGCGGCGGGGCGGGTTCGGCAGCCCCTTGCGAACGTCTGACCAGGCCCATCAGCCCCTCCCTCCAGTCGTGGCGGCACGCAAGGGTGCGCGCATCCTTGCCGCAGCGACACGTTCGAGCCGTCCGGCGATCTGGCTCGCGGCGAGCACCTCCGAGGCGCCGCCACGCTCGACGAGCGCGCGCGGCATCCCGTAGACGACGCAGCTCGCCTCGCTTTCCGCGATCACGTGCCCGCCCCGGCAGCGCAGTTCGGCAAGCTCGGCCGCGCCGTCATCGCCCATGCCGGTCAGCAGCACGCCGATGAGTGCGTCGGCGGTGACGGTCTCCATCGCGCTGGCCACCAGCCGGCTGACGCTCGGGTGCCAGACGTGGGCACGCGAGGCCGGGTGCATCGCCGCCACCAGCCGCCCGTCGCGCGCCTGCACGACCATGTCGGCATCGCCGCGCGCGAGGTAGATCGTGCCCGCTTCCAATGGGGTCTGCCGGCGCACCTCCTCGACCCGCAATGCGCAGCACTGGTCGAGCCGCTGGGCGAAGTGGCGGGTGACACTCGCCGGCATGTGCTGGCAGACCAGCACCGGCATGGGATAGTCCGCGCCGAGGCCGGAGAGGATTTCCTCGAGCACCGCCGGTCCGCCGGTCGAGGCGCCGATCAGGGTCAGCGCCTCGTTGCCCGGGCCGAACCGTTCGTGCCGCGGGCGCGGGCGGACCGGGGCGCGGCTGATCGCCTCGCGCCGGGCGGCGAGGCGCTGCCGCAGGCCGCTCGCCCGCCGCACCCGCGCGCCAGCGGCGGCAAGCACCTTGCCGATGATGACGTCCTCCTGCTCACGCATGCCCGTGGAGACCGTGCCGCCGGGCTTGTGGACGAAATCGACGGCGCCCAGCGCGATCGCCTCGAGCGTCGCCAGCGCGCCCTCCTCTGTCAGCGACGAGATCATCACCACCGGGCGCGGTGCCTCCTCCATGATGCGGCTGAGGCAGGTGAGCCCGTCCATCTCTGGCATGTTGATGTCGAGCGTGACGACGTCGGGGGCCTCCTCGCGGATGCGGTCCAAAGCCTCCGCGCCGGTGCGGGCGGTGACGACCGCGAACCCGCCGCGGGCGAGGATATCGCCGATCTGGCGGCGCATCAGCGCAGAATCGTCGACGACAAGCGCCTTCATCATGCCTGTGCCCGCAGAGGTCAGGCCGCGGCCGCGGCGATGGCGGCTTCGTCGCCCGCCTCGAGGAGCTTCTCGGTGTCGAGCAGCATGATCATGCGCCTCGCTTGCGAGAGGTTGGCGACGCGGCGGATCATCCGCCGCCCGGGCGCAGTCATCTCCGGCGCCGGCGCGATGGCGCGGCGCGGGATGCGGATCACCTCGGCGACCGAATCCACGATGAAGCCGGTCTGCACCCCGCCCCTGGTGAACACCACGATGCGCTGGCGATCATGGTCCTCGCAGGGCGGCAGGTTGAAACGCGCGCGCTGGTCGACGAGCGGGATCACCGCGCCGCGCAGGTTCATCACCCCGCGGATCCAGTGTTCCGAGCGCGGCACCCGGGCGAGATCCTCGGGCACGCGCACGATCTCCTGCACGCTGGCGATCTCGACCCCGAACTCCTCGTCCTCGAGGCGGAACACCACGAACTGTTCGTGATCCGCGGCATCGGCCCGCGCGCCGGCATCGGATTTGGTCACGGCACTCTCCCCTTCACTGGCAGCGTCCGCTTGGGCACTGTCGAGCACCGCCTGCAGCGCGCTGCAATCGAACATCGCCTCGCTCGACAGGATCGCGACGAGCCGCTGCCCGCCCTCCAGCCGGCAGATCGCAGTGATCTCGGCAAGGTTGCGATCGGCGGCGAGCATCGCGGGCATGGCATCGATCTCGCTGCGGCGGACCCGCAGCACCGCGTTGACCTTGTCGAGCAGCAGGCCGACGACCATCCCGCCCTCCCCGACCGAGACCACCGCCACCCGGTCGGTCTCCCCCGCATCGTTGGCGGGCAGGCCGAACAGGGCGCGCAGGCTCACCACCGGGAGCAGCCGGTCGCGCAGGGAGATGACACCGACCACGCTCGCCGCGGCGCGCGGCACGCGGGTGACGGTCTCGGGCAGTTGCAGGATCTCGCGCACCGAATGGATCGGCAGGCCGTATTCCTGGCCCGCGATCTCGAAGCTGACGAGCTGGATTTCCTCCTCCTGCACCGCGGCGCTGCGCTGGCCCGCCTCGGCGGCGGCAGCCGCGTGATCGGCGAGCCGCGCACACGTCATGCCGGCTTCGACCAGGGCAGCGAATTCCTCCTCGATCAGCCGCCCCGCATCGAGCACCATCACGAGGCCGAGCGCGCCCTGGTCCTTGATGACGCCCTTGAGGAGATCGGAGCGGATGCTGGTCTCCACGGCCGCGGCATCCTCGATCCGCGCGACGTCGACCGACACGACGCTCACCACCCGGTCGACGACGATCCCGATCGGCTGGCCGCGGTCGAGCACCACCACGCGGGTCGCGTCGTCGGGATGGGCCGGCTCGCAGCCGAACAGGCTGCGGGTGCTGACCACGGGCAACACCGTGCCGCGCAGGTTGGTGAGCCCTTCGAGGCTCGGCGGCGCGAGCGGCACGCGGACCACCTCGGGCATGCGGATGATCTCCTTCACCTCCGCGAGGCCGACCCCGAAGGTCTCCCCGTCGACAGTGAAGACGGTGAACTGCCGCTGGGCGGCGGCGTGGGCGAGGACGTCCGCCGGGGGCGGGGTCTCGGCCGCAGCCTCAGCCGCGATCCTGGTATGCTGCATCGGAGCCTCCCTGGCTCTGGGAAGGGACGGGCGCGGATCAGGCGGCGGATTGCAGCTCGTCGGCCATCGAGGCGACATCCTCGATCGCGACGGCGAGCTCCTCGGCGCCCTGGCTCTGCTGCTTGGCGGCGCTCGCGGCCTGGGTGGTCGCCTGGTCGGCCTGGGTGGCGGCGGCGGCGATCTGGTTGATCCCGGCCTGCACCTCGGTGACCGCGCGCAGCATCTCCTCGGCGCTCTTCTGGATCGCGCGATTGCCGTCGACCACCACCTTCATGTCGTCGGTCACCCGCACGAGGTCGGCGGTGATGACCTTGTTCTTCTCCACTTCGTCCAAGGCGGCGCGGCTGATCTCGTCGAGGTCACCCGCGACGTTGGCGATCTGCTCTTGGATGGTGCGCACGAGGTCCTTGATGCGCTCGGCATTCTCCGAGGATTCCTCGGCAAGGTTGCGGATGTCGTTGCTCACCACCGCGAAGCCCTGCCCGAATTCGCCCGCGCGCGCCGCCTCGACGGAGCCGTTGACCGCGAGCATGTTGGTTTTGATCCCGACCGTGGTGATCGCCTCGACGATCTTGTCGATCCGGCGCGAAACCTGGCCGAGACGGGTGACCTGCGTGCGCAGCTCGGCATTGCTGTCGACCGAACTCGCGACCCCGGCGATCATCGCTTCCACCGAGGTGCGGCTCTCGGCGATCATGGCCGACACCGCCTCGCCCCTCTCGAGGCCTGTGACGGCGGCATCGTTGGAGAGCTGCGCGCCCTTCCTGATCTGCTCCATCGCCGCGCCCGACTGGTTGGCGGCGGCAGCGGCCGTGCGCGCGCCGCCGGCGATCTGGTCGATGGCGACAAGAATCTGGCTCGCCGAACGGTTGATCTCCTCGACCGCCGAGGACAGCTCCTCGGCCGCCGAGGCGACTTCCTCGGCGCTCTTCCTCACGTCGGTCGAATTCTTCATGTCCTCGGCGATTTCCGAGAGGTTCTGCGCGGTCGCATCGCATTCGCGCAGCGCGGTTGCCTGCTGGTCGAGCGTCGCGCTGACCTCCTCGCAGGCCGCCGACTGCTCGGCCGCGGCGCTGGAGATCGCCTCGGAGCCCTTCTGCGCCTCGATCACTGCGGTCTCGCTCTCGGTATTGAGGCGGGCGATGGTCTCGGCGCCGGTGAGGATCACGTCCATGTCGGCCTTGAGTTGCCCGAGCCGCTCGGTCACCTCCGCGCCCTTCTGCGCCTCGCTCTTCGCCGTTTCGGCCGAAGCGAGGATGCCTTCCGCGATGACCTGCACCTCGGCCTGGATCTGGCCGACCAGCGACTGGATCTCGGACGCGCTCTTCTCGGATGTTTCGGCGAGCGTGCGCACCTCGTCGGCGACGACCGCGAAGCCCTTGCCATGCTCGCCCGCGCGCGCCGCCTCGATGGCGGCATTCAGGGCGAGGAGATTGGTCTGGTCGGCGATCCGCGCGACCGCCTTGACGATCTCGCCGATGTTGGTCGCCTGCGCCTCGAGGTCGCTCACCGTCTTCACCGAGCCGGTCTGCCGCTCGGAAGCCGTCTCGAGCGCGCGGACCGAGGCCTCGATCTGCGCGCGGTTGTCCTCGAGCAGCGTCTGGAGCGCGCGGGTGCGACCCAGCGACACGTCGGCCGCGCCGCGGCAATCGCGCACCAGCGAGCCGATCACCGTCACCTTGGAGAGCGACTGCTGCGAGGCGCTGGACGACTGCTCGGCACCAGTGGCGATCTGGGTCATCGCCGATTGCAGGAGCTCGAGGGCCTCGGTCGCCTCGGTCACGCCGCCGGCGAACTGGGTGCTCGCCGCGGCGATGCGCTCGGCGGCCTGCTGCTGGCGGGCGAAGGTGCGCGCAGCGCGCTTCTTCGCGTCGGCCTCGCGCGCCGCAGCGCCCTCGCCGGTCCGGGCCTTGGCCCGCGCCTTGCCCGCACCCAGCGCCTTCGTTGCCAGCATCCCGGCCGGCGCCGCCGCGCCGTTCAGGTCTTCCTTCTTCACAAGCGCCATGGCGAATAACTCCCGATTGATCGCCCCCGTACGCGAGGGCCGTGTGCAGGACGGCATAGGCGCTCGGATCGTTCGCCCATCCTGCCGGGCGTCTGCGTAATGCTACGGGTCCGGGAACCGACCGAAGGCCGGCGCCTGTACAGCGGCCGGCACGAAGCCGCGCAGGATCATGGCGTTAACCCGATCCACAAGGTTGTGCGGGCATGACACGCGCCGGATTTCCGCCCTTCCCGCGCGGCGCGGGTGCGGCGAGAGGCGGGAGATGGTGGCGAGGCGGATCGGCATGAGCGGGCTTCACATTTCCAGCGACACGGCACCCTTCGAGGTCGCCGCGGTGACGGGCGCGGACGGGCGGCTCGCCGACTCCTGCGCGCAGGAGGCGCTCGCGATCATGGCGAGGCACGGCTTCGTGATCCTCACCGGGCTGCTCTCCGATGCGGAAGCGGACGCGGGCCTCGGCCTGGTGCGTGCCGCGCTCGATGGTCCCGCGCTCGCGCTGTGCGCCTTCGCCAGCCAAACCTACCACCGCCACCTCCTCCGCTACTCCTGCTCTTTGCCCCCCATTCCCCCCTCCCCCGCCTCCCCCCCCCCCCCCCCCCC
>JBJTSG010000103.1:0-8499 GCA_046076505.1 Erythrobacter sp.
GGGGCTCGATGCGGCGTCCTTCGCCGCCATCGGCCCCGCCGCCGCGACCCTCGCCCATGCCGAGGGGCTACCTGCCCACGCCAAGTCCGTGGAACTGAGGATCAGATGAACCAACCCCAACGCTCGCAGGCCCGTTCGGCCGCGCGTCTTGCCGCCGTGCAGGCGCTCTACCAGCAGCACATGGAGGGCACCGCGCTCGCCCGCCTGCTCGACGAGTTCCACCAGCACCGCTTGGGCCGCGACATCGACGAGGACGCTTTCGGCGATGCCGAATATGCCGAGGCCGAGGTGCCCTTCTTCGACGACGTGGTGCGCGGCGTCGATGCCCGCCGCGAGGAGATCGACGCGCTGGTGGCGAAGAAGCTCGCGAGCGGGTGGAGCCTCGCGCGGCTCGACAAGGCGATGCTCCAGGTGCTGCGCGCCGGGACCTACGAGCTGCTCGCCCGTGCCGATGTGCCGGCAGCGGTGGCGATCAACGAATATGTCGAGGTCGCCAAGGCCTTCTTCGACGACGGGCAGGCAAAGTTCGTGAACGGCATCCTCGATGCGGTGGCGAAAGAGGCGCGCGGCTGACCTTGACCCGCTTGGGTTGAGCTTGTCGAAGCCCTGGACTGCGACCTGCCGGCCAGCGTCGGACAAAGACCGCCCTTCGACAAGCTCGGGGCGAGCGGATATGGCCCTGCGAGCATGAACGAGCCCGACTTCATCGCCGCCCTGCGCGCTCTTCCGCTGCACCCTGGCGCGCGGGACCTGCGCGACGACTGCGCGGTGATCCCGCTGGCCGGCGAGACGCTGGTCGTCACCCATGACATGATGGCCGAGGGCACCCATTTCCGCGTCGATGCGGACTTGGCCGACGTCGCCTGGAAGCTTGTCGCCACCAACCTCTCCGACCTCGCGGCCAAGGGCGCGGAGCCGGTGGGCGTGCTGCTCGGGCACATGCTAGGGCGGGACGACTCCATGTTTCTCGAGGGGTTGCGCGAGGCCCTTGAGACTTTCGGCGTCCCCCTCCTCGGCGGCGACACCATTGCTGCCAAGGGCGAGCGGGCCTTCGGTCTGACCGCCATCGGACGGGCGACGCACACCCCTGTCCCCTCGCGCAGCGGCGCGCAGGCCCGCGACGCGGTGTACGTCACCGGCACGCTGGGCCGCGCGATGCTCGGCTTCGAGGGCGATCCCGCGCATCGCGCCGCCTTCGACCGCCCCGTTCCCCGGCTCGCCGAGGGCCGGGCGCTCGCCCCCCAGGTGACAGCGATGATGGACATCTCGGACGGGCTCCTCCTCGACGCCTTCCGTATGGCCGAGGCGAGCGGCGTGACAATGACATTGAAAAGCCGAGATATTCCTGTCGCGAACCGCGCGCGCCGCGACGCGTGCATCCGCTGGGGCGACGATTACGAACTGCTCTTCACCGCCCCCGCCGATGCCGTGCTGCCGGTGGTCGCCCACCGCATCGGTTCCGTCACGGCCTTGGGCATCGCACCCCTCGCCCTCGACGGCACGCCCTTCGGCGATCCGGCGGGCCTCGGATATCGGCACGGCTGACGCCGCCGGTCAGGCCCTCTCCAAAGTGCGGAGCCCGTCGCAAAACCGGGCGTGAAACTTGCGAGAGGCTTGCCAGCCCCCCGCGAGCCCCTAGACTGCCCCTCGCGCCCGAGGGATCAAGGACGAGGCGCAAGCGAGCCGGCAAGAGCCGCCGCGACATGGGACGGGAGGGGATTGAACGTGAACCTATTGCTCATTTCGATTGGGCTGGGGGTGCTTGCCATTGTCTATGGCATCATCACCAGCAGCCAGGTTCTGGGCGCCAGCCCGGGCAACGCGCGGATGCAGGAAATCGCCGCCGCGATCCAGGAAGGCGCGCAGGCCTACTTGAGCCGCCAGTACACGACGATCGCCATGGTCGGCTTTGCGGTGGCGGCGATCGTCGCCTTCGCGCTCGGCACCACCGCCGCGGTGGGCTTCGTCACCGGCGCGGTGCTCTCGGGCGTCGCCGGGTTCATCGGCATGAACATCTCGGTGCGCTCCAACGTTCGCACGGCCGAGGCGGCCTCGCAGGGCTTGCAGAACGGCCTCACCCTCGCCTTCCGCGCGGGTGCGATCACCGGGATGCTGGTGGCGGGCCTCGCGCTCCTTGCCATCGCGGTGTTCTTCTATGCGATGGTGGGTCCGATGGGCCTCAGCCCCTCGAGCCGCACCGTGATCGACGGCCTTGTCGGCCTTGCCTTCGGCGCATCGCTGATCTCGATCTTTGCCCGGCTTGGCGGCGGCATTTTCACCAAGGCGGCGGACGTCGGCGCGGATCTTGTCGGCAAGGTCGAGGCGGGCATCCCGGAGGATGATCCGAGGAACCCCGCCGTGATCGCGGACAATGTGGGCGACAATGTCGGCGACTGCGCCGGGATGGCCGCAGACCTTTTCGAGACCTATGTGGTCACCGTCGGCGCGACCATGGTGCTGACCGCGCTGCTGCTGACCGGCCTTGGAGACATGCTGCTGCCGATGATGGCGCTGCCGCTGCTGATCGGGGGCGTGTGCATCGTCACCTCGATCCTCGGCACCTATTTCGTGCGCCTTGGCGGGGGCACCAACGTGATGGGGGCGATGTACAAGGGCTTCATCGTCACCGCCGTCACCTCGATCCCGGCGATCTACTTCGTGATGACCTATGCGCTGGGCGACATGAGCGCGGTGATCGGTGACAACACCATGACCGTTACCGAAACCTTCGATTCGGAGACGGGCCGCGCAACATCCCAAACCGATGTCGCATTCGGCTTTACCGGCATGGACCTGTTCTACTGCGCCCTGCTGGGTCTTGCCATCACCGGCCTGATCATCTGGATCACCGAGTATTACACCGGCACCAAGTACCGCCCGGTACGCTCGATCGCCAAGGCATCGGAGACGGGCCACGGCACCAACGTGATCCAGGGCCTCGCGATCAGCCTTGAAGCGACCGCGCTGCCGACGCTGGTGATCGTGGCGGGCATCATCATCGCCTATGGCCTCGCCGGGCTGATGGGCATTGCCTATGCGGCGACCGCTATGCTGGCGCTGGCGGGGATGGTCGTGGCGCTCGACGCCTATGGTCCGGTGACCGACAACGCGGGCAGGATCGCCGAGATGTCGGGTCTGGACGATAGCGTTCGCGAGAAGACCGACCTGCTCGACGCGGTGGGCAACACCACCAAGGCCGTGACCAAGGGCTATGCCATCGGCTCGGCGGGCCTCGGCGCGCTGGTGCTGTTCGCGGCCTACACCACCGACCTTCGCACCTTCTTCCCCGATGCCGACGTGGACTTCAGCCTCGAGAACCCCTTCGTGATCGTCGGCCTCTTGCTCGGCGCATTGCTGCCCTACCTGTTCGGGGCGATGGGCATGACCGCGGTGGGCCGTGCGGCGGGCGACGTGGTGGTGGACGTGCGCGAGCAGTTCCGCACCAATCCCGGCATCATGGCGGGCACCTCCAAGCCCGACTATGCCCGCACCGTTGACCTCGTCACCAAGGCTGCGATCAAGGAGATGATTATCCCCTCGCTGCTGCCGGTTCTGGCGCCGGTGGTGGTGTACTTCGTCATCACCGCCATCGCGGGGCAGGACAACGGCTTTGCGGCGCTGGGCGCGCTGCTGCTGGGCGTGATCGTGGGCGGGCTGTTCGTCGCGCTCTCGATGACCGCAGGCGGCGGGGCGTGGGACAACGCCAAGAAGTACATCGAGGACGGCAATCACGGTGGCAAGGGCTCGGAAGCCCACAAGGCCGCGGTCACCGGCGACACCGTCGGCGATCCCTACAAGGACACCGCTGGCCCGGCGGTCAACCCGATGATCAAGATCACCAACATCGTCGCGCTGCTGCTGCTGGCTGCGTTGGCGCACGGGGCGGCGTAAGCCCGCCAATCCGGTGACAATCCAAACCCCGCCGGGCGCGATCCCGGCGGGGTTTATCTTTCGCCGCACCCCTGTCCCTGCCTCGGACAGGCGCCGCAGACGCTGAGGCTTTCTTAATCGCCTTGTGCCATCACCGCCTGGGAAAGCCCCGAGGGGCGCGGCACGGCAGGGTTAACGGCGATGGAGATGCAACCGGCGGGCAGTTTCGCTCGGGCAGCGGCGGCGCCGGACGGGTTACGCCTGCTGTCGCGTGCCGAGGCGGCCGAGCCCGCCTTCGTCGCCGCTTGGGAGCGGCTGGTTGCCCGCGCCGCGGAGCCCAATCCCTTCTTCGAGCCCTGGTTCCTCCTCCCCTCGCTGCGGCACTTCGACAAGTCGCAGGCGGTGCGGGTCGCGGCATGGTACCGGGGCGAGCAGCTCGCTGGCCTCTTGCCCGTGCTCCGCGCGTCCGACTACTACGGCCACCGCGTTCCCCACCTGCGGGGCTGGCTTCATCCCAATGCCTTCGGCGGCGTGCCGCTGATCGCCGCCGGGCACGAGGACGCCTTCTGGCGCGATCTCCTTGCCCACTGCGACCGCCATGCCGCAGGCGCCCTCCTGCTGCATCTGCCGCTGCTCCCCGCCGATGGCCCCGCCCATGCCGCGCTGGAGCGGGTGCTGGCGGGCCAGGGCCGCGCCCACTACGCCAGCGCCGAGGAGACGCGCGCCCTGCTGACGGGCGATACGACCGCTGCCGATTACCTCGGCCAAGCGATGAGCGCGAAGAAGCGCAAGGAGCTGCGCCGCCAGCACAACCGCCTCGCGGAAGAGGGTGCGCTGACCTTCGAGCGGCGCGAGGGCGATGAGCACCTCGCCGACTGGACGGCCGCGTTCCTCGCTCTGGAGGCTGCCGGGTGGAAGGGCGAGGCAGGCTCCGCCCTCGCCAGCGCCGCCGAAACCCGCGCGTTGTTCGAGGAGACGCTGGCGGGTGCCGCCGCCGCGGGCCGGCTCGAACGGCTCGCGCTGCGTCTCGACGGGCGGCCGATCGCGATGCTCGCAAACTTCATCACGCCGCCGGGCGCTTTCAGCTTCAAGACCGCCTTCGACGAGAGCCTCGCGCGCTTCTCGCCCGGTGTGCTGCTGCAACTGGAGAACCTCGCCCTGCTGGAGCGCCCCGATGTGCGATGAGCCGACAGCTGCGCCGCCGAGGGCCACCCGATGATCGAGCGCCTGTGGCGGGATGGCCGCCGCATGGTGAGCCGCAACATCGCGATCGGCGGGCCGCTGAAGCGCGCGCTGTTCCGCCTGCTGATGGCCTACGAGACACGACCGAGGAGCATGACATGAACGCCCCCGCCCGCTTCAATGACGCCCTGGCCGCGCCGGTCTTCGACGCCGCCGCCCGCGCCAAGTTCGCCGCGCACTATCCCGAAAAGCCGCATGTCCTGCCGCATGGCCTTACCAGCCACCCGCTGCTCGAGATCGAGGCGCTGGCGCAGCTCTCCGAGGGCCTGCCGGCCACCTCGGTCGAGTACAACCGGGGCGACCTTCCCATCGGCGTCGACGGCAAGCCGGGTTCGAACGGCCTGACCATCGCCGAGACGATCCGCAAGGTGGCCGAGGCCGAGAGCTGGGCGGTGCTCAAGAACATCGAGCAGGTCCCCGCCTACCGCGACCTCCTCATGGGCCTGCTCGAGGAAATCCGCCCCGAGATCGAGGCCGCCACCGGCGCGATGCTCACCCCGCAGGGGTTCATCTTCGTCTCCTCGCCGGGGTCGGTGACGCCCTATCACTTCGATCCGGAACACAACATCCTGCTCCAGATCCGGGGCACCAAGGTGATGACCCAGTTCCCGGCCGGCGACACCCGCTTCGTGCCCGACGAAGCGCACGAGACCTACCATTCCGGCGGCCCGCGCGAGCTGAAGTGGGACGACAGCTTCCTCTCCCACGGCACTGAATTTTCGCTGTTACCGGGCGAAGGGCTGTTCGTGCCAGTCATGGCGCCGCACTTCGTCCGGAACGGCCCTGCGCCGTCCGTGTCGCTGTCGATCACTTGGCGAAGCGAATGGTCCTACCGCGAGAGCGATGCGCGCATCTTCAATGCCATGCTGCGCGCCCGCGGCTTCACCCCCGCGGCGCCCGGCCGCTTCCCGCATCAGAACTACGCCAAGGCCTATGTCTTCCGGGTGCTGCGCAAGCTCGGCTTGACGGGTTCGTAAACCGCACGCATGGCCGCGTGCCATGAGCGAGACACTCCCCGAAGAGAATGTGGCCAACGAAGACCTCGTCGCCGGCCTGATCCGCCTCCTGACGGTCGAGAAGCGCGCCGCCGACATCTACGCCGGCCGTCCGCAGGATGACGGCATGGGCCGCGTGTTCGGCGGGCAGGTGCTCGCCCAGGCGCTCCAGGCCGCGCAGGCGACCGTGGCGGGCGACAAGCGCGCCCATTCGCTCCACGCCTACTTCCTGCGCGGCGGGCGCGAGGGGGCGCCGATCCAGTACCGCATCGAGCGCGACTTCGACGGACGCAGCTTCGCCAACCGCCGGGTGGTCGCCGCGCAGGAGAACGAGGAGGGGATCGCGGTCCCGATCCTCAACCTCACCGCCAGCTTCCAGCAACCCGAGGAAGGGCTCGAGCACATCGATTCGCCGATGCCTGACGTCGCCGATCCCGAGACCTTGCGCCCCGACATGGAACTGCGCCGCGAGATCGCCGCCCAGTGGGGGGACAAGCTCTCCGAGACCCAGCGCCGCATGATGCTGCGCCCGCGCCCGATCGAGATGCGCACCATCGACCGCCTGCACTGGATGAGCCGCGAACCGCGCGAGCCGCGCGCCCACACCTGGTTCCGCGTGGCGGCGCCGATCACCGGCAAGGCCGACACTCCCGAACTCCACCGCGCGATCATCACCTATGCCAGCGACTACACGCTGCTCGGCACGAGCGCGCTGCCGCACGGCCTTTCTTGGATGCGGGGCGAACTGGTGGGTGCGAGCCTCGACCACGCGATCTGGTTTCACCGCGACGCGCGGGCCGACGAGTGGCTGCTCTACGCGACCGACGCGCCGTGGTCGGGCGGCGGGCGCGGCTTCAACCGCGGCCGGATCTTCAACCGCGCAGGGGAGCTCGTGGCGAGCGTCGCGCAGGAAGGGATGATGCGCAAGCGGGTGAAGGGCTAGCCTCCACCCTCGTCCTTGCGAGGAGCGCAGCGACGCGGCAATCCATGGACCGCCCTCGCCGCTCGTCGCGCCGACAGTTCCTCGATTGCTTCGCTCCGCTCGCAATGACGAGGCTCATCGGCGCGCAGCGCCGCAAGGCCGAACGGCCGCCGCGCCTTATGGCGCGAAAGCCAAGGCGGACGGATATGTCCGCCGCCCGGCGCTTGAGGGCGCATCGAATCAATGCGCGAGCAGGATCGGCAGTTGCGGCGCGCTCAGCATCGAGCGGGTGACCCCGCCGAGCAGCATCTCGGCCAGCCGCGTGCGACCATAGGCGCCCATCACCACCACCGAGCATTCGCGCGCCCTCGCGGCTGCGACGAGCGTGTCGGCGATTCCCGCGTCGCCGCGTGGCAGTTCGACCATCTCGCAGGCGATCCCGTGGCGGCTGAGATAGCGCGCGCCCTCCGTCGACGGCAGGTCCTCGTCGCGCTCAGCTTCCGGCTCGGTCACGCTCGCAAGGGTCACCTGGCACGAGCAGGCGAGTAGCGGCAGCGCCGCGCGCAGGGCGTGGGCGCTCTCGGCCGAGCCGTTCCAGGCGACCAGCATCGGCGCGCCGATGTCGAAGCTGCGCACGTCGCCGGGCACGACCAGCACCGGCACGGGCGACTTCAGCACCACCTCGCCGACCAGCGAGGACGGGCCGCGCCCGCTCATCCCCGGTTCGGCAGGGCCGAGCAGGATGACGTCGGCGAGCGGCGCGGCTTCGAGCAGGCGCTCGGCGGCAATGCCGTATTCGAAACGCCAGTCCCACGGCACGCCCTCGTTGGTGAGTTCGGCCTCGACCTCGGCACGCAACTTCTCGGCATTTTCCTTGATGACGGGAATCGCCGCGGCGATGGCGGAGCCGTAAAAATCGCCCGGCGTGAAGACCTCATAGCTGACCGCCTCGAGGCAGGTGATGTGGCCGTTGGTCGCCCGCGCGATATCGAGCGCGACCTGCAGGCGCGCCGTCATCGCCGGATCATGGTCGATGTGAAGCAGAATGGATTTCATGACCTGTCTCCCACTGGTGAAGGGAGAATCGCCGCAAACGCGCGGCGCGACCTTGATCGGGATCAAGAATCCTACGCGGCTTGCACCCTTGCCAGCCTGTCCCTGCTGGCGCATCCTCGGTCGCGAGGGAGAGACCCATGCAGATCACGCGCCACCCGCCGTTGAGGACTTCGCTGGAGCCGTCGAACCACTCCTACCTCTCGGGGCCGTGGACGCCGCTCCACGAGGAGGTCGACGTCGCGGAATTGCCGGTGATCGCGGGCGCGATTCCTGAAGACATCGACGGCATCTACCTGAGGAACACCGAGAACCAGGTGCACCAGCCGCTCGGGCGCCACCATCCCTTCGATGGCGACGCGATGATCCACCAGGTCAACATCTCCGGTGGCAAGGCGAGCTACCGCAACCGCTTCG
>JBJTSG010000104.1:0-3509 GCA_046076505.1 Erythrobacter sp.
CGCGGATCATCCGCCAGTGCCTGGACCGGATGAAGCCCGGCCCGGTGAAGGTGGCGGACAACAAGATCACCCCGCCCTCGCGCGCCGAGATGAAGCGCTCGATGGAAGCGCTGATCCACCACTTCAAGCTCTACACCGAAGGCTTCCACGTGCCTGCGGGCGAGGTTTACGTCGCGACCGAAAGCCCCAAGGGCGAATTCGGCGTCTATCTCGTCAGCGACGGCACCAACAAGCCCTACCGCTGCAAGATCCGCCCCACAGCCTTCAGCCACCTTCAGGCGATGGACTTCATGTCCAAGGGCCACATGCTCCCCGACGCGACCGCCATCCTCGGCGCGATCGACGTGGTGTTCGGGGAGTGCGACCGGTGATCGACGACCTGATCGACCGGGCCGATGCCTTCTCGACGCGCTGGAAGACCGTGATTTCGGTCTTGAGCGCGGCGTGGTTCGCGGCGACCTGCGCCGATTACGCCGGGTTCATCAAGCTGCCCATCGAACTGCCGCTTTCGGAATGGCTCGGGTTCCTTCCCGTGGTCTTGTGGAACGCGCTGTGGTGGGGGTTTGCCTATCCGCGCATCGAGGCGCGGCGCGCCGAACGTAATTCGATGGAAGACGCCCATGGCTGACCGCACCCCCGCTCCCGACACCCCCGAACTGCGCGCCCGCTGGGGTGCTTTCGCGTGGACGCCGGAGAACAAGACAACCGCCGACTGGCATATCGCCAAGTATCCCGAGGGGCGTCAGCGCTCGGCGGTGATGCCGCTGCTCGATCTCGCCCAGCGGCAGGTCGGCGCGGAGACCGATACGCAAGGGTGGCTGCCGCTGCCGGTGATCGAATATGTCGCGGCCTATCTCGACATGCCGGTGATCCGCGTGCTCGAGGTCGCCAGCTTCTACTTCATGTATAACCTGAAGCCCGTCGGCAAATTCCACGTGCAGGTGTGCGGCACCACGCCCTGCATGCTGCGCGGGAGCGACGACATCATGGCCGCCTGCAAAAGCCGAGGGATGGTGAAGGGCGGGGTTTCGGCGGATGGGCTGTGGACGCTCACCGAGGTCGAATGCATGGGCAATTGCGCCACCGCGCCGATGGTCCAGATCAATGACGACAATTACGAGGATCTGACGCCCGAGCGCCTCGACGCGGTGCTCGATGCGCTGGCAGCGGGCCAGCAGCCGAAGACCGGCACGCAGGAGCCGGGCCGCCACACCTCCGAGCCCGCGGGCGGGCCGACCACGCTGACCGCGATGGTCGATGCCAACCACGATTACCGGGGGGAATGGTGATGGCGAACAAGGCATCCCTCAGCGGCGGCGGGATCGGGATCATCTTCTTCGCGCTCGCGGCGTTCAACTTTTTCCGCGGCGAGGGCTGGGTGGTCTGGGCGATCCTCGGTGTGCTGTTCGGCGGGCTGAGCGCGTTCAGCAGTCGTGGCTGGGGGCGCAGGCAGCCGTGACCTCGATCATCTCCATCCTCGTCGCGCTGGTGCTCGCCTTCATCGCCTTCAAGGTGCTGATGGGGCTCGTGCGCGTGGGGGTGATCCTGCTGATCCTCGGCGCGTTCGCAGTGGCTTACACGCAGGGGACGTTCGCATGAACGGGCTGACGCTCCTCGTCGCGATCCTCGGCCTCACCGGCTTTGCTGGCGGGGCGGTGCTGAGCGCGACGGGTCAGAAGGAGATGGGCGTCGTCCTGATGGGGATGGGCCTCGTCTTCCAGGTGATTTCGCTGGTGCGCATCAGGCGCGCCAAGGCAAAGGGACTACAGTGATGCTGGCTGACAAGGACCGCATCTTCACCAACGTCTACGGCTTCCAGGACTGGGGCCTGAAAGCGGCGCAGGCGCGCGGCGACTGGGACGGCACCAAGGCGCTGCTCGCGCGCGGGGCAGATGCGATCATCGAGGAGATCAAGGCCTCGGGCCTGCGCGGGCGGGGCGGGGCGGGCTTCCCGACGGGTCTCAAGTGGTCCTTCATGCCCAAGGAAAGCCGCGACGGGCGCCCGAGCTTCCTCGTCATCAATGCCGACGAATCCGAGCCTGGTTCCTGCAAGGACCGCGAGATCCTGCGCCACGATCCGCACAAGCTGGTCGAAGGCGCGCTGGTCGCAGGCTTCGCGATGCGTGCGCGGGCGGCCTACATCTACATCCGCGGCGAATACATCCGCGAGGCGCAGACGCTTCAAGCCGCCATCAACGAGGCCTATGAGGCCGGGCTGATCGGCAAGAACGCCTGCGGATCGGGCTACGACTTCGACGTCTTCATGCACCGCGGTGCGGGCGCCTACATCTGCGGCGAAGAAACCGCGATGATCGAGAGCCTCGAAGGCAAGAAGGGCCAGCCGCGCCTCAAGCCCCCGTTCCCGGCGGGCGCGGGCCTCTATGGCTGCCCGACCACGGTCAACAACGTCGAGAGCATCGCCGTCGCGCCGACGATCCTGCGGCGTGGGGCTGCGTGGTTCAGCTCCTTCGGGCGTGAGAACAACAAGGGCACCAAGCTGTTCCAGATCTCCGGCCACGTGGAAAAGCCCTGCGTGGTCGAGGAAGCGATGAGCATCCCCTTCGAGGAGCTGATCGAGAAGCACTGCGGCGGCATCCGCGGCGGGTGGGACAATCTGCTTGCCGTTATCCCCGGCGGCTCCTCGGTGCCGCTGGTTCCCGCTGCGCAGATCCGCAACGCGCCGATGGACTTCGACGGGCTCAAGGAACTGGGCTCTGGCCTCGGCACCGCGGCGGTCATCGTCATGGACAAGTCGACCGACATCGTCCGTGCGATCAGCCGCCTCTCCTACTTTTACAAGCACGAGTCCTGCGGCCAGTGCACCCCCTGCCGCGAAGGCACGGGCTGGATGTGGCGCATGATGGAACGCCTGCGCACCGGCGATGCAGCGATCGAGGAAATCGATATGCTGCAGGAAGTCACCAAGCAGGTCGAAGGCCACACCATCTGCGCGCTGGGCGATGCGGCGGCGTGGCCCATTCAGGGCCTCATCCGCCACTTCCGGCCCGAGCTCGAACGTCGGATCAACGAACACAACGCCCAATTCCAAGAGGCAGCCGAGTAATGCCCAAGGTCACCGTAGACGGTCAGGAAATCGAGGTCCCGGCTGGCGCGACTGTGTTGCAGGCGTGCGAGCTTGCGGGCAAGGAAATCCCGCGCTTCTGCTATCACGAGCGCCTTTCCATCGCCGGCAATTGCCGCATGTGTCTGGTCGAAGTGAAGCCTGGGCCGCCCAATCCGCAGGCCTCCTGCGCGCTGCCGGCTGCCGAGGGTCAGGAAATCCGCACCGACTCACCCATGGTCAAGAAGGCCCGCGAGGGGGTGATGGAGTTCCTGCTCATCAACCACCCGCTCGATTGCCCGATCTGCGATCAGGGCAGTCGAGCGGGTGGTTGATGAGCAGGAACTCCATCACCCCTTCGCGGGCCTTCTTGACCGTCGGGCTGTCGGTGCGGATCTCCTGACCCTCGGCAGCCGGCAGCGCGCAGGAGGCCTGCGGCTTGGGCGGC
>JBJTSG010000105.1:0-3655 GCA_046076505.1 Erythrobacter sp.
CTTCACGCCGCCCGACATCGCGCGACCGGCTGCGGTCGAAGAAGAAGCCCTTGTCCTGGAAGGTGGTCTTGCCCGACAGGCGCAAGGCCAGAGTGTCCGACAGCGGCAGGTTGGCCATCGCCTCGACCTGCTTGGTTTCGAAATTGCCGATCCCCGCGCTCACTCGTGCGCTGGTGCGCGACAGGTTGGGGCGGGCGGAGATGATGTTGAGTGCGCCCGCGGTGGAGTTGCGTCCGTAGAGCGTGCCTTGCGGCCCCTTGAGCACCTCCATGCGTTCCAGATCATAAAGTTCCGCCCCCAGCAGCGCGAGCGAGCTGAGCGAGACCTCGTCGATATAGACCCCGGTCGCGGGGTTGTTGGTCGCGCTGAAATCGTTGAGGCCAATGCCGCGGATGGTCACGATCGGGATGAGTCCGGGGACCTGCTCCTTGACCGAGACATTGGGGGTAAAGGCGACGAGATCGGTTGCCGCTTCGAGCCGGCGGTCGCGGATAGTCTGCGCGTCGACGACGCTGAGCGCGATGCCGACATCGCTCGCCGCCTGAGAGCGCTTCTGCGCGGTGACGATGATGGTGTTGCCCTCGTCCGTCGCCGCCGCATCGCTTGCCGCAGCGTCCTGCGCGATCGCCAGACTTGCCGTCGAGGCCAGCATCCCCGCCGTCACAAGGCGCAGCATGGCCCTTGCGTTCGTGTTCTTCATTGCCCTCTCCCCTATTTTTTACACTTGGGTATGTCGCGCAGAGAACACAGCTGCGCGCGCGTTGCAAGCTTTTTCGACACTTGAGTATGTCAGCGATCCGCGCCAAGCCATTGCGCGATGGCCACGCTCGCCCCTTCCAAGTTGCCCAACGAACGCGGCCCGCATGCCGCGCGCAAGCGGGCCACGCGGCTCGACCGGATCCTCGGGATTGGGGCGCGGATGATGAACGAGCTCGGCCCCGGCGGTGTGCGGCTCGGACTGATCGCCGAGGAACTGGGGTGCAGCCGCAATGCGCTTTACTACTACGTGCGCGATCGCCGCGATCTGGTCGCCTTATGCTACCAGCAGACCTGCGATCTGGTCGCCGCCGCCATAGCCGAGGCTCAGGGCCTTGATCCGGCTCAAGGGATCGTCCGGATCGTCGACACGCTGCTGGGCCGTCATGCCGATGGCCAGCCCTTTGCGGTCATCAGCGATGCCGCCATGCTCGTCGATACCGACCGCGTCCGGATCGAGGCGCAGGTCGCGGCCAACGCCGGCGCGCTCGCCCGCCTTGTCGAAGGCGGCATTGCCTCAGGGGATTTCCATCGCTGCGACGCCGATCTGTGCGCGCAGATGACCCTCGGAATGGTGAACTGGGCGATCCTGTGGAACAAGTGGATCATGCCCACCGGGGAGGTTCCGCCGGAAATCTACCGCAAGGCGGCCGAGACCATTTCGGATATCGTGCTGCGCGGCATTACCCAGCCTGGAGGCGCGGCGTTCCGTCGCCCGGATGGCCTGTCCGAACGTGTCGCGGCATTGGTGGGAACGACCGCGGGGCAAGGCCGCTCGGGCGCAGCGCCGGGCCTGCTCGAGACCGCGTCGCTGCTGTTCAATCGGTATGGCCCGGAATCCGTCTCGCTCGATCAGATTGCGGCCCATATCGGACTGACCAAGGGGGCGATCTATCACCACTTTGCCGACAAGCAGGCGCTGCTTGTCGCCGCCCATGAACGCGCCTTCGATCTGCAACACGGCATTGTGGACCTTGCCGATGCGGAGCCCGTGTCGGACCGCGAGCGGATGCTTTGCGTGTTCTATGCCAATTGCTTCGCCCATGCGACCGATGCCCCACCGGTGGCGCTTCATCCCGGCCTGCACGCGCTGCCGCCCTCAATCCTCGAACGCGCTTCGCAAAGCGCCAAGCGGATGCGCAGGATGCACGCGCGCGCTTTGCGCGAGCAATTGATGCGCCCGACCGATGCCGCAATTGTCGAGCTGACGGCGGGCGCGTTCTTCTGGCTTCAAACCTGGCGGAGCCAGCGCGATGACCTAAGCCCCGAAGGGATCGCTGCCGAAATGACGAGCATCGTGGCGACGGGCCTGATGGCAGCCTGTCGGTCATCACAGCGGCCGTCGCGCGATCACGAAAGCTGAATGGCAGCTTAGCGAAAAGCCGGACTTTAGTCCCGCTGCCAGCGAACGACGCATCCGGGGTCGACAGCGGCCGGAGCCTGGCGGCCGATTGTGTTCACATCCGTCCGGATCAAGCCAAAAACACTTGGGGGCAGGGAAGGGGGCGCAATCGGATCAAGGGGATCATTCAGTTCATGTAAATCAATTAGATAGAGTTGATGCTCAATTCTGACCCTCTCCGCCAGTCGCCCGCTTCAGAACAGGAATGTCGTATTCAGCGACGGGTAGCGCGTGAACCTCCCGGGCGGCGCGTTCGGGGCTTCGCGCAGCAAGCGGCCCTTGGCGATCAGCACCACGTCCGCCTCGAGCCGGATGCTCTTCGAGAGCGCATAGCGAAGCCGCGCGTCGAGCTGGTGGCCGGCAAAGTCGTCGGAGCGTCTCAAGGCATCGCGCACACCGCTCGAGGAGAAGGCGTCCTCGCGCGCTGCCTGCCAGAACGGCCGATAGCTCACCCTGAGGTCGGTCTTGGCGCTCGGCACCTCCTCCAGCCGCACGCCGGGGCTCACGAGGTTGGAGCGCAGGACGAGGTTCTGGATGGCGCCCGGCGCGAGGTCCGCACGGCGCATGCCGTAGATCGGGTCGAAGCGTCCGTAGCCTCCGCCCGGCCGGTCGCCGGTTGCGTAGTCGAAGTCGAAGGAAACCCACGGCTTCCACCCCCCGGCGAAGGCGTAGCTCAGATCGGCATGGGCGAACCACGCCGCCACGTCCTGCCTGGGCGCGGTGGCGGCGAGGCCGGTCGACACTGTCCCCCGCTGGACGATGCCTTCCGCCTCGAAGTTCGAGGCGGCGGCCTTGGGATCGCGGATGAGCCGCGCCGACACGGTGTCGAGCGAGCGGTCGCGGGTCGGCCGGGCGCGTCGCGCTCTCGGAAATGCACATAGCCGATCTCGGCCATCGCCCCGGCCACTGTGTTCGCGCGACTGACGAGACCGCCCCACAGCACCGCGTCGAAGCTTTCCCGGTCGAGGCGGGCACGGTTGGCGAGCAGGCCTTCGCGGTCGTCGGACAGCCGCTGCTTGGGCAGGACATAATGGGCTGTCCCCTTTCACCCCCCGGGCGTGGTCACGTCGGTGCGCAGGCCGGTCGAGCTGTAGCGCCAGCAGGAAGCGGCGAGGAAGGTCGCTCCTTCGCGATTGCACCGCGGGCCGAGTTCCGGATGCTTTCCGGGGTTCATCCGCGCCGCACGGCAACATCACTTGTGGAAACCGCCAGAACCTAGCGCCGGTCCGGGAAATCGCTGCAAAATCTGCAATACTTGCGCGGGCAGTGTCATTTGATAACGTTGCGTTTCAATCGATGTGGCCCGCGCGACTCGCCGCGTCCGTCACGGTGGGGAGCTTAATGGCAGCTGGCTCGGACACGCGCGGATCGCGGGGAGGGGTCATCGCGTGCCGCCGCAATCGGCATCCAGCGACGATCCTGCAATCGCGCGACGATGCGCGGCCCGCGCCGCGCCATCGGGGTGCGGTGCGCGCTGCCGATGGCGCATTTCCATAC
>JBJTSG010000106.1:0-6686 GCA_046076505.1 Erythrobacter sp.
TTTTGGCGGTGCCGATGGTGGCGGTGGCGGCGGCGAGCTGGGCGGTGCCTGCGGGCTTGCCCAGCACGCCGTCGAACAGCCCGACCTGCTTCTGGTGGAGCTTGTGGATGCGCGGCAAAGCGGTGAGCAGCAGGATCGGCAGATCGGGGCGCAGCTTGCGCAGCTTGCGCGCGAAGTCGGCGCCGTTCATCGCGGGCATGTCGTAATCGGTGATGACGAGATCCCACAGGCATGCGCCCTCGCGGGCGTCGTCGCGGATCGCGGCGAGCGCGTCGCGCGGGTCGAGGCAGGGCCCCGCCTCGGCGCCGACGTCCTCGAGCATCGCCACCAGCGTGTCGACGACCGCGGGGTTGTCGTCGACCACCAGCACGGTCTTGCCGGTCAGCGCCGCGCCGAACTCGAGCCCGCCCTGCGGCGCCGCACCGTCGGCGGCCTCGGCCTGGAGCGGCCAGAACACCTCGAAGATCGTGCCGACCCCCGGCCAGCTCTGGATGGTGAGCGCGCCGCCCACGCCGGCGATGATCCCGGCGACCACCGCGAGGCCGAGGCCCGTGCCCGCCTCGCCTTTGCGGGTGAAGAAGGGCTCGAACACCTTGCCGAGTTCGCCCGGCTCGATCCCGCAGCCGGTGTCGCTGACCCGGATCAGCACGCTGGGCGCCTGGGGAACCGCGCCGATCACCAGCTTGCCCTCGGGCACCCGGCCCTCGCCCGCGAGCAACTCGAGCCGGATGCGGCCCAGCTCGCCCGGCCTGAGCGCATCGCGCGCGTTGAGCATCAGGTTCATCAGCACCTGATTGAGTTCGGTGTCGTCGCTCAGCACCATCAGCGGGGCGCTCGGCACCGACAACTCGACCCGGTGGAGCGGATCGGTGAGGCTCGGCACGACGAGGTCGCGCACGTCGCGCGCCATGCGGTTGAGGTCCACGAGCTTGGGATGCGGCACGCGCCGGCCGAGAGTCAGCATCTTCTCGACCAGCCGCGCGGCGGTGGTCGCGGCCGACTGGATGCGCATCGCGTGGTGCAGCACCCGGTCGTCATCAAGGTTGCGCAGCAGTTCGGCCGTGCCCGAGATGGCGGTGATGAGGTTGTTGAAGTCGTGGGCGATCCCGCTCGCCAGCTGGCCGACCACCTCCTGGCGCTGGGCGAGCATCAGCTGTTCGCGCAGCCGCGCCTTCTCGCGCTCCATCGCCCGCCGCTCGCCGACGTCGCGGGTGACGCAGACGATCCCGCCCTCGGCGCTCAGCGACAGGGCGATCTCCTGCTCGATCGGGCTGCCGTCGCGCTTCACGCCCTGGGTGTCGCCGCGCCACTGGCCCTGCGCGAAGAGGATCGGCATCGCCTCCTCCGAAATGCGCTGCGCCTCGGCCGCGTCGTAGAGCACGCTCCACGGCTGGCCGATCAGCGCCGCCGCATCATCGTGCCCGAACATCGCGGCGTGGGCGCGGTTCATGAAGATGAAGCGCCCCTCGGCGTCGGTAACGGCGATCCCGTCATCCGAGGCTTCGATGGCAGCGAACTGGCGCGCGAGCCGCGCTTCGGTGGCGGCGCGTTCGGCCTCGGCGGCCTTGCGGGCCGAGACGTCGCGCATGATCGCGGCAAAGCCCGCCGGCTGACCTTCCGCCTCGCCTTCGCCCGACCACATCGCGAGGCTGAGCTCGATCGGCACCTCGCCCCCGTCGCGGGTCAGCGCGGGCACCTCGACCGTGGTGCCGACCAGCCGCGAGGGCGCGCCGCCCATCAGGCGCTGCATCCCGGCGGTGTGGCCGTGGCGGTGGCGGTCGGGGATGATAAGGTCGAGCGAGCGGCCGAGGGCCTCCTGCGCGCTCCAGCCTAACATCGTCTCCGCCGCACGGTTCCAGAGGGTGATGCGGCTGTTAGCATCGGCGCAGACGAAGGCGTCGGTGGTGGTGCGCGCGATGAGGTAGGAGATGCGCTGCTGCCGGCGGATTTGGCGGCTCTCGAGGAAGGTGACGACCTGGCTCGCCATCAGCTTCAGGATGCTGCGGTCGTGCTGCGAGAGCGCGGGGCGCGGCGCGGGGTCGATCACGCACAGCGTGCCGATGCGATGGCCGCTCTTCAACTCGAGCGGCGCGCCCGCGTAGAAGCGGATGTGGGGCTCGCCGGTGACCAGCGGGTTGTCGCGGAAGCGCGGATCGAGCCGCGCGTCGGTGACCACCATCACCCCTTCGCCGGCGATCGTGTGGATGCAGAAGCTGTGGCTGCGGCACGTGTGGGTCGCGGCGAGGCCGAACCGTGATTTGAACCACTGCCGCTCGGCATCGACGAGGCTGACCAACGCGATCCGCGTGTTGAAGCGGTCGGCGGCGAGCCGGGTGATGACGTCGAGCTCGGCGTCGCCGGGCGTATCGAGCACCGCGAGCGCCTCGAGCGCGGCGAGGCGGGCGGGCTCGTCGGGGCCTGTGGGATAGGACAGGATTTCGGTCGTGGGCATAGTGGCAGGTTTCCGGTCGGGCCAGGTGAAGGGCGAGCCTGCCCGTCCCACGCACGCTGTCCCCGCGCAATCCGGCCTTATGGCGAGGAAGTCTTATCCTTTCGTATAGGTGACCCCCTGCCCGGGGAGATTCCGCTATCCCCCCGGCGGGCCCGCATTAACCGAAAGCCGCGCCGCCCTCTCCTTGCGCGGCGCCCGCTATCCCCCCGCGCCAATGACAGGCCGGCAGGTCCTCGGCCAATTGGGGTCAGCCACGGCAAGACCGCCGCGGACTGAAACCAGACCAAAAGGACCAATGACATGAACAAGATGCTTGCCGCTGCGACGCTCGTCGCCGCTTTCGCCGGTGCCACCGCCGTCCAGGCCGCCGAAATCCCGACCGCCGATGCCGGCGCCGGTGCGAAGATCATCGCTCCGCTCGAAATCAGCAACACCGCCGACCTCTACTTCGGCACCATCGCCCCCTCGACCACGGTCGCCGACCAGGTCGTCGTCAGCTCGGGCGGCGATCGCAAGTGCGGCCCGGCGCTGACCTGCCTGACCGCCGACCACACCGCGGCCGCCTTCAAGGTGACCGGCGAAGCCGACGCCTTCTACACCATCTCGCTCCCCAAGGCGATCAAGATCGTGAACGAGAAGGGCAGCGCGATGCTCGTCTCGAACTTCGAAGGCTCGAAGGCCAAGGGCCAGCTGCTCAAGGGCGAGGACACCTTCACCGTCGGCGGCACGCTCGACGTCGGCGTGCGCCAGGAAGCCGGCAAGTACACCGGTAGCTTCACCGTCGCGGTGGAATACCAGTAAGCCCTCCGTGGCAGGGGGAGAAGGGAGCCGCGCGACCCCATGGCGCGGCTCCCGGATCCCGCATTCCGCCACACCAAGGCTCGGGAGCGGGCCGCCCCACGCCCCCCGACGGCGGCGGCCCGCTCTCCCTTTTCTGCCAAGACCACCCCTGCCAATGTGAGGTCTTTCCCATGTGCCGCTTTGCCCTTGCCGCCGCGCTCGTCGCGGCGCTCGCAGCCCCCGTGCCCGCCGCCGCCGAGCTGCTCGTCGCCCCGACCCGGGTCGTGCTCACCCCCGAGGCGCGCTCCTCCGAACTCGTGCTCGTCAACAAGGGCACCGAAACCGCGGCGTTCCGCATTTCGCTCGAGAACCGCCGGATGCGCGAGGACGGGAGCCTCGAGGACGCGCCCACCGCCCAGCCCGGCGAGAACTTCGCCGACGACAAGCTGCGCTACTCGCCCCGCCAGCTCGTGCTCGAACCCGGTGCGCGCCAGGTGGTGCGGATCATGGCGAGCGCGCCGGCTGACCTCGCCCCCGGCGAATACCGCTCGCACTTGCGGCTGATGTCCGCGCCGGTGAGCGCCGGGAAGGCCGCGATCGCCGGCGAGAGCCCGAGCGACAAGAGCCTGTCGATCGAACTCGTCGCGATCCGCTCGCTCACCATCCCCGTGATCCTGCGCGTCGGCAAGCTCGAGACGAGCGTGACGATGGACAGCGCCGCGCTGGCCAAGGACGCCCCCGACCAGCTGGTCGTGCGCCTCACCCGGTCAGGGACGAAGTCGAGCTACGGCGACATCAGTTTCACCCCCGAAGGCGCGAAGGAGCCCGCCTGGGTGGTGCGCGGGGTGGCAATCTACACTCCCAACACCAGCCGCGACGTGATCGTCCCGCTGCCCCGCGAGGTGCGCAGCGCGCTCGCCGGCAAGCGCGTGCGGATCGACTACAGCTCGACGGACGCGGCCGATGCGCCAAGCCTCGGCAAGCGCCTCGCGAGCCTCACCGCGGTGCTGTGAGCCGGCACGCCGTCGTGATCCGCCCGGCCTGTCGCCATGCCTCGTCCCCTGTTACGGCCGCGCCGCTGGCTTGCCCTCGCCTGCGCGGCGCTCGCCCTGGTCGCGGGACCCGCGCGGGCGCAGGAAGAGGGCGTGTTCGACCGCTTGTTCGGCACTGACCCCGCCGCCGAGCGTGCCGGCAAGGCGGCGGACGGCCTCGCGCTACCCTCGCTCGTCGCCGACCGCCGCGTGATCGCCGAGGCCCTGCCGCTCCACGACCTCGGCGCCGGCGGCGGAGCCTGCGTGGCGATCCTTCCGCTCCTCGATGCGCTCGAGATCGCCCACGAGGACGCGCCCGAGGGGATCGCCCTCACCCTCCCCGAGCCGCGCCGCCGCGTGACGATCCCCGCCGCGGCGCTGCTGCCTTCCCCGAGCGGCCCGTGCCTCCCGCTCGCCGACCTCGCCCGCCACCTTCCCTTGTCGCTCGCCCACGACAAGGTCAGCCAGCGCCTCGTCCTCACCGCCACCGCGGCGCTGCCAGTGCTGATGCGGATCGAACGCGAGGAACGCCAGGCCCGGCTGCGGCCCGAAGCCGCGCGCCCGGTCTACCCCCTGCTCCCGCGCCCGCACCGCAGCGCCGAGTTGTGGAGCGCCGACCTTGCCGCCGGCCTCGCGCTGACCGGCGCCAGCCGCCAGGTCTCGGCGAGCGTGCTCGCGAGTGGCGCGCTTTTCGGCATGGCGGGGCGCCTCGGCCTCGCGGTGTCGAGTGAGGGGCGCATCACCCCTGGCCTCACCTTTTCCGAGGACCGCGAGACCCCCGACTTGCTCGGTCCCCTCAAGGCCCGCAGCCTTGCTTTGGGCGACATCGCCGCGCCCGCCCAGCCGCTGATCGCCGACAGCCTCGCCGGGCGCGGCCTCGTCGTCTCGAGCAGGGCATCGTGGCGGGCCGACCTCGTCGACACAATCGTCCTGTCGGGCCCGCTCCCGGCGGGCTGGGAGGCCGAACTGTGGCACGAGAAACGCCTCGTCGCCGCCACCCGCGAGGCGGACGCTGCCGGCCAGTGGCGCTTTCCCGACGTGCCGGTGCGGATCGGGGCCAACCGCTGGGAGGTGCGCCTCTACGGCCCCAATGGCGAGACCGACAGCCAGGTCTTCACGCGGCTCGTGGGCACCGAGATGAACGCCGAGAACGAGATCGGCTGGAGCTTCGGCTTCGTCGATGGCGGCCGCCCGCTGATCGGCGCGGGGATGATGAACGAGCCGGCCGGCCCCGCGCTCTTTGCCAGCCTCGATTACGGCCTCGCCCCCGAGGTCACTGCGCGGCTCGACCTGCGTGCCGGCACGCGCGGTGCGCCCGCGGTGGCGCTCGGGCTCAACGGGTCGCTCGCCGGCGGCTTGTGGGCGGTGACAGGCGCGCGCGACCGGCTCGGCGGCTACGGGGCGGCGCTCAAGCTCGCACGGCGGATCGGGGCGCAGGACCTCGCCTTCGACCTCGCCCGCCACGGGCGCGACGCCGGCCCGGGCCTCCCGCCGCAGGTGCGCGAGTTCGCGAGCCTGATGGCCCTGAGCGGCCAGGGGCGCATCGGCCTCGGGCGCCTCAGCCTGCCCTGGCAGGCCCGCTACCAGACCGGCACCTTGCGCAGCGGCTCCACCCGCGAGGTCGCCGCCGCGCGCGTCGTGCTGCCCTTCCCCGCGTGGCAGGCGAGCCTTGCCCTCGGCGCTGTGCGCGAGGGCGGGGACGGCTGGCGCCCGACCGCCGCGCTCGGGCTCACCGCACGGGCTGGCGGCTGGCGGCTGCGGAGCGGCATCACCGCTTCCCGGCAGGACAGCTGGCGGATCGACGGCGCATCGGTCAGCGCCGCGCGCCGGATCGGCGCCTCGGGCAACCTCGCCGTCGATCTCGACTGGCAGGCGCGGTCCGGCCGGATCGGCGGCGGGGTGACCTTCGCGCGCCACTTCGGACCGCTGGCCCTCAGCGCCTCGGCAGGCCGCGACGACAAGGGGTTTCGCGGCGGCATCGGCGTCACCCTCGGCCTGTTCCGCGGCACGGGCCGCTGGCGCACCGCCCCCTCCGGCGTTGCGCGCTCGGGCGCGATCATGGCGGAGATGTTCGTCGACGAGGACGGGGACGGCCAGCGCGGCGAGCGCGAAGAGGCGGTCGAGGGCGGGCGCCTCATGGTCGGCGCCTCGATCCGGCGCGAGGCGACGGGCAAGGACGGCCGCGTCCTCATCAGCGGCATCGCGCCCGGCCCGTCGGTCGACATCGAGACACAGCTCTCCTCGCTCACCGACTTCACCCTGCGCCCCGCGCGCAGCGGCGACCGCCTGGCGCTCCGTCCCGGCGAGGTGCGCCATGTCGCCATTCCCCTGCGCCCGACGGGGAGCATCGAGGTGCAGGTCGTGCTCGTCGCCGGCGACCAGCGCACCCCGCGCTCGGGCGTGCCGGTGGTGCTGCGCGATGC
>JBJTSG010000107.1:0-3309 GCA_046076505.1 Erythrobacter sp.
TAGAGGTTGTCGAACTTCGACTTGGTGACCGAATCGTTCACGTTGATCGCCGGGAACGGCAGCTTGCCCTGCTTGGCGATCTGGTAGAGGCGCATCACGCCCGTGGTGGTCTCTTCCGAGACGCCCTTGATCGCCTTCACCGTCTTGGTGAGGTAGCCGGGCTTGGCGGCGATGAAGGCCTTGAGGGCGCGCTGGAACTCGATTTCTTCCGCGTTGGTCGGCTCGCCCATTTCCTCGCCCGCTTCGAGGCGCGCGCCCCACAGTGCGAACATGGTGGCGTCACCCCCGTCGTCGAGAATCATGTTGGCGGTGAGGTCGGGATCGGCTTCCGACGACCAGTCGAAGATACGGCCGACGTAGTCCCAGTAGTCCGCCAGCGTCTCGCCCTTGATGGCGAACACCGGAATGCCGCGCGCGGCGATGGCGGCGGCGGCGTGGTCCTGGGTCGAGAAGATGTTGCAGGTCGCCCAGCGCACCTCGGCGCCGAGCGCGACGAGGGTCTCGATCAGCACGGCGGTCTGGATGGTCATGTGGAGCGAGCCGGTGATGCGCGCGCCCTTCAGCGGCTGCGAGGCACCGTATTCGGCGCGCAGGGCCATGAGGCCGGGCATCTCGGTTTCGGCGATCATGATCTCGTCGCGGCCGAACTGGGCAAGCGCGATGTCCTTGATGACGTATTCGGTGGTCGGGGTGGCAGCAAGGGTGGCCATTATGATGTCTCCTAAGGACAGATCCTGATAGGCGGACGCGGCCGGTCCGCCCTATGCGCCTGCCCCTAGCGGCCAACGGCTCCGGGGGCAATATAAACTTATCTTTATATGTCTATTCCTTGCCCATGCCCGGCGAGCCGCTATAGGAAGCGCTGCGATTTCAGCTGCACAAGGACGCTCTGCTCATGACCATTTCCGTTGGCGACAAGATCCCCGAAGTCACCCTCGTCAAGGCCACCGCCGAAGGGCCGCAGGCAGTCAAGTCGTCGGACTACTTCGCCGGCAAGCGCGTCGCGCTGTTCTCGGTCCCGGGCGCCTTCACCCCGACCTGCTCGGCCAAGCACCTGCCGGGCTTCGTCGAGAAGGCCGAGGACCTCAAGGCCAAGGGCATCGACGAGATCGTCGGCACCGCGGTCAACGACGCCTTCGTGATGGGTGCCTGGAACAAGGCGCAAGGGTCGGACGACATCACCATGCTTGCCGACGGCAATGCCGATTTCGTCAAGGCGATCGGCCTGACGATGGACGGCTCGGGCTTCGGCATGGGCACCCGCGGCCAGCGCTTCTCGATGGTCATCAATGACGGCGTGGTCGAACAGCTCAACGTCGAGGAGCCGGGCGACTTCCGCGTGTCGAGCGCCGATCACCTGCTCGGCCAGCTCTGAACCATCCGGTCCCTCCTGCGCCTCCGGGGGCAGGGAGGGACCACCGCATCAGGTCAGCGGCGGCGCGCCGTAACTGACCCACAGGGCGACGCCGGCCGCGACGGCGACGGCGATCAACCCCTTCCCCCACGGCATCGGACCGATCCCTGTCACGCCGGCCATCGGCGGCCGTGCACCGCCGACCATCGGACTGAGCAGGTCATCGCCCCGCACGGCGTAGAAGGTGATCGCGGCAAGGTGCAGGGCGACGAGCCCGACGATCACCCAGAAGCCCGTCTCGTGCAGCTCGGTGATGGTATCGGCCAATTCGAAGCCGACCAGCGCATTGAGCGGCCCGGTCGTCCCATCGAACGGATCGCCCGCGAACAGTCCCAGGCCCGCCTGCACCAGCATCACACCGAGCAGCACGAGCGTGCTCCAACCGCCCAGCGGCGAGTGGCCGATCGCGGCCACGCCCTCGCCCGCCTTGCCGCGCAGGTAGCCGAGCACCGCAACCGGTCCCTTCACGAATTGCGAAAAGCGCGCCGTCTCGGGCCCGAGGAAGCCCCACAGGAAGCGGAACAACAGCAGGCCGAGCAGCACGAGGCCGATCCGCTTGTGGAGCGCGTAGCGATGGTTCTCCGCCGTCCACCACAGCGCCGGGATCAGCAGCGGAAAGCTCCAGTGGGTCAGCCGCAGCAGCGGGTCCCAGACGCTTACGTCAGGTGGAAGCGGCGCGCGCGGCGCCGGGGCTTCGCTCATTCTACTTGGCCGGGAGCCGGAACTGGTCGTGGCAGCCCTTGCAGGCGCCGCCCATCGCCATCGCCTGCGCGGCCACGGCCTGCTTGTTGCGCTTGCCGGCGGCGCCCTGGAGCTTGCCGCTCTCGTCGACGAGCTTCTGCACCGCTGCCTTGAAGGCATCGGGCTTGCTCCAGATCACCGGCAGGGCCTCGGTCTTGAGGCCGCTCGCGGTGCTGGTCCCGGCCGGGAAGAGGCCCCCGAGCTTGCGCGCGCGGGCGTTGATGTCGCCGGCCTTGGCGGCGATCAGCGCATAATCCGGGCTGTCCTTCTCGAGCTCTCCGCGAACCGCCTTGAAGGCGCCGCCGATCGCCTTGAAGTTCTCCTGCCGGGCCTGGATCGCGGCGGCCGGATCGACCTTCTTGGCCTGTGCAAGTGCCGCGGTATCGGCCGCCCCGCCCACGGAGAGGGCGGCGAGGAAGACAGCGGTGGCGGAAGCCAGGCACAGGCGGGATGCAGGTTTGCTCGGCATGGGCAACTCCTTGGGTTGGTTCGTGGCGATCCCGGAGCGGAGGGTTATCGGCTCCGCGGCCAAGCGCAAGCAAGAAAAAGGGCGCCCCCAACCGGGAGCGCCCTTCTCGGGTAAACCGTCCGGCGGCGATCAGCCGCGGGTGGTGGCGGTGTCGGCCTCGGCGACCAGCAACGCGCGGTCCTGCTCGACCAGCGCCATCAGCGCCTCGCGCATCTTGGGGCTGCGCGCGTCGACCAGCTTGTCGAGCGTCGCCGGATCGCTCGGGCACCAGCCGGCGCGGCTGCCGTTCGCGACATCCGCGCTGGTGAGGGTGCGCTGCGAGCGCAGCGCCGCGCCGACCTTGGCGACCCGCTCCACATCGAGCGAGGCGCTCCACTGGCAGCGCAGCGTGTTCGGACGGCCCGCGACGCCCGCCGTACCGACCTGCTTCGTCGCGATCCGGACCGAACCGCGATAATCGGCCGCGATCGGACCCGCGGCGTGGTCGATCACCACTTCGTGTTCGAGAGCCAGCGCCGGCGTCGCGAGAAGCCCCGCGAGCACCGCCCCGGCCAGGGCACGCTTCATCATGATGGTTGCTCTCCTGCTTGGTCCCGGCCTTTTGGCCGTGGATGATGCAACATATCACCAAAAAGAGATGCGGCCAATCGCCCTCCCTTGCATTGACCGCAAGCTGCAGTGAACC
>JBJTSG010000108.1:0-8494 GCA_046076505.1 Erythrobacter sp.
TGATCGAGCGGGTCACCGACGAAGCCATTGCGGCCCTGTGCGCCGAGGCCTGCGGGGCGATGAAGGTCGCCCACGCGATGACGGTGGAATATTCGCGGCAGCGCAAGCAGTTCGGCGTGCCGATCGGCAGCTTCCAGGTGCTCCAGCACCGCATGGTCGACATGTACACCGCCTACGAGCAGGCCGTTTCGCTGACCTATCTCGCCACCCTGCGCCTCGGCTCCGACGAGACCGAGCGCAAGAAGGCGGTCAGCGCGGCCAAGGTCGGCGTCGGCCAGGCGGCGCGGCTGATCGGTCAGGAAGCGGTGCAGATCCACGGCGGCAACGGCGTGACCGACGAATATGCGATCGGACACTATTTCAAGCGGCTGACGATCTTCGACAGCGAATTCGGCAACGTCGACCATCACCTGAAGCGCCACGTCGCGCTGAGCTGACGGGCCTTACCGTGACCAGCAGGGCCCCGCGCTCGCCACTGGCGGGCGCGGGGCTTTTGCGTGCGGCTGTAACCCGGCGCCCCGGCTCCGCGAACCGCACGCCATGAGAGCCGACGAAGCCTCGCTTGCCCGGTTGATGGCGCTGTCCCAGGCGGGCGACCGCGAGGCCTATGCCGCGCTGCTCGCCGCGTGCCAGCGGTGGCTGCGCGGCTACTACGCCCGCCGGATCGCGCCTTCGAGCCTCGACGATCTCGTGCAGGAAACGCTCATCGCGCTCCACAACAAGCGCGCCTCGTGGGACCCCGCGCGGCCCTTCCTGCCGTGGCTCGCCGCGATCGCCCGCTACCGCTGGGTCGATCACCTGCGCCGCATCTACCGCAACGATGCCCAGGAGCTGCACGAGGAGCTGCTCGGCACCGACGACGAGCCCGCGATCGCCGCGCGCATCAGCCTCGAGCGGCTGCTCGAATTCCTGCCGCCGGCGCAGCGGCAGGCGATCGCGCTGGTCAAGATCGAGGGACTGAGCATCGCCGAGGCCTCGGCCGCCACCGGGCAGAGCGAGAGCCTCGTCAAGGTGAACATCCATCGCGGGCTGAAAAAGCTCGCCGTCCTGATCGAGAAAGAGTGACCATGCCCCCATCCCCCTCCGACACCCTCATTGCCGAACTGGTCGGCGACCTCGCACCGGTCAGGCCGCTGCGCTTCGGTCCCGGCCTGGCGGCGGTCCTTGCCGCTGCCGGGGGCTCCGCCGCCGTGCTGATCGCGCTGTTCGGCGCGCGGCCCGACTGGTTCTACGGTTCCGCCGATCCGATGCACCTCGTTGCGACCGGGCTCTATGCCGGGCTCGGCCTCGCGGCCGCGGTGACGGTGATCGTCATGGGCCGCCCGCAGGTGGGGAGCGACCATGCCGGGTGGCGCTGGGCGGCGGGGATGGCGGCGCTGCTGCCACTGGCCGGGCTGATCGTGGCGATGGAGCGGGGGCGCTCGGTCATGGCGCCAGGCATGATGGTGCCAGCGGGCGAGTGCGCCCTCGTCGGCATCGTCGCCTCGCTGCTCACCTTCGCGGTGCTGACCGCGTGGCTGCGCCGCGGCGCGCCCACTGCTCCCGCGCGCGCCGGTCTGGTCGCAGGCGTCGCCGCGGGAGCCTTCGGGAGTTTCGCGGTCTCGCTTCATTGCCCCGACAACGACATCGTCCACATCGGCATCGGCCACAGCGCCGCGATCGTAGCGATGGCGGTGCTGGGGCGGCTGGTGATCCCGCGGCTGGTGCGCTGGTAGCCGGTCAGCCCGCGCCGAGGCTGCGGGGCAGCGGCGCCGGGGCGGGTTTGCAGTCCAACACCGTCCTGCGCCAGAAGGTCACCACCGCAAGACTTCCCAACAGCGCGAGGCCGAGCCCCGCGAGCGTCATCACGATCCGCAGGGGCAGCGCCATCGGGCTGCCGATCATCCGCGCCGAGTGCAGCGGATAGAGCGCGTTTTGCGCCTTCACGGCGCGCGGCGCGGCCGTCGCGTCGCGCGCGGCGAGCAGCCTGCCGTCGGGCGCGAAAGTGAGGGTCGTTCGGCCATTCGGGTGCCACTCGGCCGGGCGGCGCATCCGGACCATCACCGCCTCGCCTGGCGCCTTGGGCCAGACGATCATCCGGAGATCGGCATCGGGGAAGCGCGCATGGGCGGCGGCAAGGATTGCGGGCCAGGCGGGGGATGCGGTCGCGCTTTCTGCGACGGGCGGCTTGGCCTGCCAAGCCGCGATCTCGGCCCTCGGCGAAAGCGGTGCCAGCACCGCCGCGCCCAGGGGCTTCAGGACCATCATCGCGCCGGTCAACCCGGCGAGCAGGATCGGCAGCGCGAGCACCGCACCGATGTCGCGATGGTGGCGGATGATCGAAGGCCGGGTGAGCCGCGCAGGCACTGCGCGCAAGGCGAAGGTGCGCCGCGTCGGCCACCACAGGACGATGCCGGTCACCGCGAAAAGCACCGCGGCGATCCCCAGCCACCCGCCGATCAGCTCCCCCGTCTCGCCCATCAGGAAGTGGTGGTGGAGATCGAAGAGGAAGGTCTCGGGCCGCTCCCAGGTGCTGCCCCAGCGAGCGAGCAGATTACCGTCGAGCCCGAGATAGGCCCCTGCGCCCTCGCCGAGGCCTGCCTGCGCCGCGCCGAATTCGGCGGAAGGAAGGGTGACATGGCGCGCGCCGAGCTTGTCCGCGGCTCCGACGATCGCCAGCGCCTCGGCGTCCGACGGCGCGCGGCTCACCAGCGGCACGCCCACCCACCACGGCTTCCACATCAGCGCCGCGCCGGTCAGGCCCAACACCGCCAGCCCGAGGCCGACGAGGCCCCCGAGCCAGCGGTGAATGGTCGTCAGCACGCCGCGCATCAGAAGCGGCCGAGCCAGCCGAGCGTCACGCTCCGTCCGCGGCCGGCGAAGAAGCGCAAGGAGTCGGTCGGGCGCTGGGTGTCGGAATTGTAGTCGATATACTGCCGGTCGAGGAGGTTCTGACCGGCGAGCGTGAAGGTGCCGACCGAGGTCGCCACGCTCACCGCGCCGTCGACCAGGTGGTAGCCCGCAAAGTCGTTGCGCGGGTCGCCGCCGCGGAAGCGCTTCGAGAAATGCGTGCGCGACTGGAGCCGGACGTTGACGGGCCCAACGGTGTAGTCCGCCGACAGGTTCAGGCGGTCCGGTCCGATGTTCGCGCCGTCGAGATCGGCATCGACGCGACCATCGTTGTTGGTGTCGACCTTGCCGTCGAGATGCGCGTAACCGAGCGCGAGCTTCAGCCCCGGCACCGGGGTCGCCGCGGTAAGGTTCAGCTCGAGCCCCTGGAGCTCGATCCGCTGGCGCTGCACCTCGAAGACGTCGCCACGCAGCACGAGCAGCTGGCCGTTGGAACTGTCGGACCAGAAGTAGGTTACGCTCGCGTCCACGGGCCCGCGCTTCACCTCGACGCCGATCTCGCGGTTGTCGGCGAGCACCGGGGCGATGTCGAGATAGGTGTCGAGGTCGATCCCGGGCCTGTTGATCGCGCGCGTGATCCGACCGACGTCGGGGACGGTGTAGCCTTGCGAATAGCTGGCATAGGCTCGGATGCTGGGGGTCGGCTCGATCACGATCCCGCCGTTGGGCAGCACCCGGTCGAAGCTCGGGGTGCCGCCACCGACCCTCTGCGGGCCGTAGAACCACAGCGTCGTGTAGTCGGGAATGTCGATGCGCACGTTCTCCCAGCGCACCCCGCCCGCGAGCCGGACCTTGCCGTCCCACAGCGCGAGGTTGCCTTGCGCGAAGGGGGCGATGCTCCGGTAGTCGGTCGGCGGCACCCAGGCGCGGCCGGTCTGGGCCAGCACCTGCACGGTGTGGTCGTTGAGGAGATCGGTGCCGAGCACGAGGTTGAACGGCCCGAAGCCGCGCTCCCAGCTGGCGTTGACGCCCCATTTGCGGCTGATGTTCTGCTACTGGTCGAACAGCGTGCCCTGCGGAGCGATGGCCGGGTCCTGGAAGTCGGCGAAGGTGCCGCCGCCGTAGATGTCGGCGGTGCGGTTCCAGAAGCCGCGCACCCTGAGTGCGCCCCCGGCAAGGTCCTCGGCGGTGAGGTTGAGCGACAGGCTCTCGGCGAGGTTCTCGGGCGCGTCGCTCTGGATCACGCCGTTGATCGCGGTCGCCGGGCGGCCGAGCGGACGGCTGCCTGCGACCGCGACGAGATCGCCGTCGCCCTTGAGGTGGAAGCGCTGGCCCATCGCCTCGAGGCGTACACCGCCGCCGAGTTCGAGTCCGGCCTTGGCGAAGACGGAGAGGCTGTGCGAATCCTGGAGGTCGCCCTGCGTGCCGTCGGGCGCGATGCGGCGCTGAGAGCCGTCGCGGAACACGCCGCGCGTCTCGTAGGCGGCGCCGACCACCACGTCGAAAGCGCCCGTGCGGTTGGCGACCAGCGCGCCGGCCTTGCCGCCGAAGCCGTCGGAGCGGAAGCCGCTCTCGGCGGTGCCCTGGAGGATGGTGCGCGCGCTCCACCCGTCCTCGGCGGGCGCTGAGACGGTGACCTGGTTGATCACCCCGCCGGTACCGCCGATGCCCTGCAGGGCGTTGGAGCCGAGCACCAGCTCGACGCGGTCGATAAAGAAGGGATCGATGGTGAAGCCGTCACGCGATCCGTCGCGCAAGGGAGCGGTCTGGGGGATGCCGTCGATGGCGAAGAGCGGCGAGCGGCCGCGCAGGGTTTCGCCCTGGCCGCTCAGCTTCTGCCGCGCGGGCGAGAAGGAGGGGGTGAGCGCGGCGACGGCGTCGACCACCGAACCCGAGATCTGGAGCTGGCGGTCGAGAGTGGTGCGGTCGATCACCTCGGCGGTGAGGGGAAGGGCAGTGACGGGAAGTGCGGTGCGCGCGGCGGTGACGACGATCGGCTCGGCGGGCGCGCTGTCCTCGGGCGCGGGCGCCTCCTCTCCAGCGTGGGCTGCGCCCGCGAGGGGGAGGAGGGCGGCGGAGAGGAGGAGGGAGAAGTGCATCTGTAAACCGTTCCTGATAATCATTCGCAGAAATGCCTTTAAAAACGATTCTCAATAAGGCAAGCATCTTTTATGCAAATGTCGCGAGATAGGGCGGGCCCAACCGGCGAGGCTCGCATGATGCTCGCCGCCGCGACAGCTGCTAAGCTCGGCCGATGGACAATGCCGCAGGATCGATCGGCGCGGTGCCGCATCTCCGCACAGTGAGCGGACGGTTCTACCGTGCCGTCCTGGTCGAGCGCGTGAGCGACGTCCTCGCCCCGCCACCGCCCGGTAGCGCCGGTCGCTATCACCGCCCCGGACAAGCGACGCTCTACAAGAGCCCGCGGCTGGATTGGGCGATGATTGCCGTGTCCGGCTACATTCGCGAGGACGGTCGGCCGCGAGTGGCGATTCCCCTGGAGGTTGGCGACGCGCTGGTCCTCGACCAGCACGATGAAGCCGCCTGCCGGTACCTGAGCGTCGATCGGGAGCTCTCGAACGCTCCGTGGCGGACCGCGCTTGCGGCCGGCGAGGAGCCGCCTTCGTGGCGCAATTCCGATGCGGTGCGGGCGAGCGGGGCGGACGGCATCATCGACCGGTCGCGGATGATTTCGGGCGGCTGGCACCTGAACCTTTTCCGCTGGAACACGCTCGGCGGACCCTGCGTGACCGTCTGCGGCGAGCCGGTGCCGATCCGCTTGTCGCGAAATGGTCCGAAGTGGGGTCTCTAGGGCCCAGTCCGGTTATCAAAGTGGGCGCTCACGCCGTCGCGCGAACCACCAGTTCGGGTGGCAGCACGAGGCTTTCCGTCGCGTCGCCCGCGAGCCGCCGCAGCAGCAGGTCGACGAGGCCGCGCGCGCCAGCGGCGATGTCCTGGCGGATCGTGGTGAGCGGCGGCACGGTCTGGCGGGCGATCGGCAGGTCGTCGAAGCCGACGAGCTTGACCGCCTCGGGCACCGCGATACCCAGCGCCCTCAATTCGGTGAGGCACAGCGCCGCGAGCGTGTCGGTGGCGGCGAAGATACCGTCGATCCCGCGCGCGTGGAGCTTGAGGTGCTGGGCGATCTCCTCGCTGGCCCGGTCCGGGGAGAGGTGGGTGGGGAGCACCTGGATCCCGGGCAGGCCCATGCGCGCCGCGACGTCCTCCGCTCCGGCGAAGCGCGCAGCGAATTCCATCGGGCCCGTGTCGCCGAGAAAGGCGAGCCGCCGGGCGCCCGATGCCACCAGTCGCTCGGCTGCGAGCCTGCCGCCGAGACGATTGTCGGTCCCGACCACGCAATGGTGCTGGCCTTCCTTGCGGTTCCCCCACACGACCATCTGGCGGTAGCCGTCGGCGACCCCTTCGATCCGGTCGAACTGGTCGGACTGGCCGATCACGATCACACCGTCGATCATGCCTGAGCCGATGAAGCGGTCGAGCCAGTCGCCGTCGTCCTCGGGCACCACGCGGCGCAGCATGAGGTCGTAGCCGTGGGTGGTTAGCTCGTCCGCGAGGTGGCCGAGGAGGGTCATGAAGAAGGTGTCGGAGACCTGCTGGCGGGTGTCGTGACCCAGCGGGATGACCACGCCGATCACCCCGGTTCGCTGGCGCCGCAGTCCGCTCGCCATCTGGTTGGGGCGGAAGCCGTGCTCGCGCGCGAGGGTGACGATCTTCTCGCGAGTCTGGGCGTTGACGAGGGCGTTGCCGGCCAGCGCCCGGCTCACCGTTCCCGCCGAGACGCCGGCAAGCCGCGCAAGATCGGTGATCGTCCGCACGCGTGCGGTTGCGGGCCTGTCCTCGCTCATCCTTGCCCTGTCGCCACCCCCCGGTCACGCGCCACCTTGTGGCCCGCGTCGACCGACAGAGTAGCGAGAGCGCCCGCAACCATCAAGATGCCGCCCAAAATGAGCACATGGCGCGGATCGCCGCCGAGCAGCGGCCGGTAGATGAGCGGCATGGTCAGCGTCTGGATCAGCATCGGTACGACGATGAAGAGGTTGAAGATCCCCATGTAGATGCCGTTGCGCGCCGGGGGGATGCAGTCGGCGAGCATGACGTAGGTGTTGCCCATCATGCCCGCCCAGCCGATCCCGATGCCGAGCATCAGCGCGAACAGGGCGAGCGGGGTGAAAGCGGAGGGAATCAGCAGCATCGCCGCGCCCGAGGCGGCGAGGCAGGCGGCATGGGTATGCCGCGCCCCGAAGCGCCGGACGATCGGGATCAGGGCGAGGGCGCCGACGAAGGCGACGCCGTTATAGAGCGCGCCCGCCTGCTGCGTCGTCAGCGTCGCCGCGCGGAACGCGGCGCTCGCCGGATCGTCGGTGCCGTAGAGCGAGCGTCCGACGGCGAAGGTGATGTACTGCCAATAGGCGAACATCGCGTACCACTGGCACAGCATCGCGCCGGCGAGCTGGCGCATCGGGCGCGGCATCTCGCACAGCGCGTCGCGGATCTCGGCGAGAGTGCCGGCGGCGGTGAGCGGCTTCCCGGCAAGCTCGGCCCGCTCGGCGGCGTCCAGCGGCAGCTCGGGGACGCGCCACACCGACCAGATGATGGTGGAGATCGACAGGATCGCGCCGATCACGAAGGCGAGCCGCACGATCACTGGGATGCCGTTCGCGTCCAGCATGTCGCGCGCGACGAAGGCGGTGAGCAGCGACGGCGCGAGATAGGAGAGCGTCTGGGCAAGTCCCGTGAAGGCGCTCTGGGTGAGGAAGCCGACCGCCCGCTGGTCCGCCGCAAGGCGGTCGGCGACATAGGCGCGATAGGGCTCCATGGTGATGTTGTTGCCCGCATCGAGGATCCACAGCAGCCCCGCCGCCATCCACAGCGCGCTCGAATGCGGCATCGCGAAAAGCGCGAGGGTGCAGATCACCGCGCCAACCAGGAAGTAGGGCGTGCGCCGACCGAGCCGGGTGTCGGTGCGGTCGCTCATCGCCCCGACGATCGGCTGGATGAGAAGCCCCGTCATGGGCCCTGCCAGCCACAACAGCGGCATGGTCGCTTCGTCCGCGCCGAGGAAGCCATAGATCGGCCCCATGTTGGCCTGCTGGAGCCCGAAGGAGAACTGCAGGCCGAAGAAGCCGATGTTCATCTCGACGATTCGCGCCAGCGGAAGCCGCGGCTTTTCCGACATTGCGGGCCTCTCCCCATCCTCGTGGTCACGCCTGTATAGCCGGCGCTGTGGCGAACAGGTGACATGAATCCGGGCGCTTTGCAAACGATTGCACAAGGAGCCTTGCAATCGTTTGCAAGATGCGCAGGCCTATGCCGTCAGCGCCCCCAGAGAAGCGCGAGAATCGCAAGGAGAGAGACATGAAGACGCGTCACGCGCTCTATGCCGGTGCAGCCCTGTCGGCGTTGCTGGCCACCGCCGCCCCCGCCATCGCGCAAGACACCGCCGCCCCGGCCGGCGACACGGCCGCCGAGGCGCAAGGCGAGGAAATCATCGTCACCGCCGTTGCTCGCGGGCAGAACCGCATCGAGAGCTCGGTCTCGGTGAGCACCATCGGCGCCGACGCGATCACCGCTCTATCGGCGCCTTCCTCGGCCGACCTTATCCGCCAGATCCCCGGCATCCGCTCGGAAGCCTCGGGCGGCGAGG
>JBJTSG010000109.1:0-3065 GCA_046076505.1 Erythrobacter sp.
GGAAGGCGATGACCGAACCCGAGAAGGTGATCGCCCCGATGGCGATACCAAGTCCGAGCTCGACGCGGCTGACTGCAAGGATCTGCCCTGCGGCGTCCACGATCCCGAAGGATTGCGGATCAAGCCACGCGCCAAGGCCCACCACCACGGCGGCAAGGCCGACGAGGCTGTGGAAGCCCGCGACCAGTTCGGGCATCGCGGTCATCGCGATACGGCGGGCGACGACAATGCCAATCGCGCCGCCGATACCGACCGCGATCAGGATCTCGACGATATTGGCAATGTCATGCGTGATCAGCGTGGTCCCGACCGCGAGCGCCATCCCGATCATGCCGTTGCGGTTGCCGGTGCGCGAGGTCGCGGGGCTGGAAAGGCCGCGCAACGCGAGGATGAAGAACACCCCCGCGACGAGATAGGCCAACATCGCCCAGCCAGGGGTGCCGCCGGTGCCTGCCGCATGGGCAGGCGTCGCAAACAGGGCCGTCGTTCCCGCGAAGGCGGGGATCCAGCTGCGGGAGACGGCGCGCGCGACGCTCGCCAGATGGGCCCCTGCCTGCGCATGGGAGACGAAGAAGCGGTTCATGCTCACTTCTCCTTCTTCTTGTACATCGCGAGCATGCGCTCGGTCACCGCGAACCCGCCGAAGATGTTGATGCTCGCGAGCACCACCCCGAACAAGCCGAGATATTTGGCGATCGGGCTTGCCGCCTCGGCCGATGCGATCAGCGCGCCGACGATGATCACCGAGGAAATCGCATTGGTCACCGCCATCAGCGGTGTGTGTAGCGCCGGGGTAACCGACCAGACAACGTAATAGCCTACAAAGCAGGCCAATACGAAGATGCTGAGAATTGAAATGAAGTCCATGTCTTAAGCCCCAAGCAGCCGCTCGTTGACGATCTTCCCGCCCTGCGTCAGCCGGATCGCGTTGCCGATCTCCTCGTCGAGCACAGGCTTGCCCTGCTCCTTGTCCCAGAAGGCGCTGAGGAAGTTGTAGTGGTTGCGCGCGAACAGCGCCGAGGCGTCGGCGGGAAGCGTCGCGGGCGTGTTCGAATAGCCGATGATCTTGACGCCGTGCTTCTCCACGACCTCGTCGGCCACCGAACCCTCGACGTTGCCGCCCTGCGCCACGGCGAGATCGTAGATGACGCTGCCGGGCTTCATCGTCGCGATCTGCGCGTCGGTTATGAGGCGCGGCGCCGCCCGGCCCGGAATGAGGGCGGTGGTGATGACAATGTCCTGCTTGGCGATGTGCGAACTCACCAGCTCGGCCTGCGCCTTCTGGTATTCCTCGCTCATCTCGGTCGCATAGCCGCCCGAGCCCTCGCCCTCGATCCCGGCGACGTTCTCGACGAAAATCGGCTTGGCGCCGAGCGAGAGGATCTGCTCCTTGGTGGCCGAGCGCACATCGGTCGCAGAGACCTGCGCGCCGAGGCGCCGGGCGGTGGCGATCGCCTGGAGGCCCGCGACGCCCACGCCCATGATGAAGACGCGCGCAGCCTGCACCGTGCCGGCCGCCGTCATCATCATCGGGAAGGCGCGGCCATAGGCATCCGCCGCCGCCAGCACAGCCTTGTAGCCGGCAAGGTTCGACTGCGAGGAGAGCACGTCCATCGATTGCGCGCGGGTGATGCGCGGCATGAACTCCATCGAAAGCGCCTCATAACCGGACGCGGCATAGGCCTCGACGACGTCGCGCTTGCCGAAGGGATCGAACAGTGCCGCCACCCAGGCGCCGGGCTTGGCGCCCTGAAGCAGGGCGACGTCCGGTGCCTGAATGCCGAGGACGATGTCGGCATCTTTCACCGTCGCGGCTGCGTCCGCAACGGTCGCGCCCGCTTCGGCATAGGCCGCGTCGGTGATCGAGGAAATCACCCCGGCGCCCGCCTCGACCGCGACCGCAAGGCCGAGGGCAGCGAACTTCTTGACGGTTTCGGGCGTGGCGGCGACGCGCGTCTCGCCGGAGGCGCGCTCCTTCAGGATGGCGATCTTCACGTACGGGCCGTCAGCTGGCGATTGACGCGACGACGGCGAGGGCGATCACCGCGATCACCGGAACGGCCCATTTCAGCGTGCCCATGAAGCCGCTGTAGGTGGCCTGGGCCTTTTCCATGTCGTGAACACTCATCTTTGCAATTCCCCTTGGGCACCCGAACGCGCGTCTCGGCGAATGGTTGCCGCGTGGCTGTCAGAAAAATCGGGACACTACGCCCCTTGGGCGCCTCACGTATCGGAGCGGCGGGCCTATCTCAAGTCACCTTTAGTGAGAGGAACCGCGGCCTCGCCGGTCCGCTCGCGATTTGCCGCACTGTCCCGCCGCGGCACAGGCTTAATCACGTCTTTACCTCCCTCGGGTATTTCCGGGCGCTCAGGACAGAGCGCGGCCGGGGCCCGCGACGACGAGGGAACAGCGAGCAGCACAACCGATGGCCGAGACCGACAGCCTTCCCGAAGAGCAGGACAACGCGCGAATCGTCATGCTGATCGACGATGAGCCCGCACAGGGCCGCCTGATCACCGCGATCGCCGCGCGCGAAGGCTGGCGCACGATCGTCGCGCCCGATGCCGAGACCGCGATCGCGATGCTCGGCACGCGCGAAGGGATGCAGCTTTCCGCGATCCTGCTCGACCAGTGGGTGCCGGGCGACGATGCCTGCCAGCTGATTGCCGAGTTGAAGTCGCGCCGTCCGGCGCTCCCGATCCTGATGCTGACCACCAGCGCCTCGCCGCTGCTCGCCGTCGAGGCAATGCGCGCGGGCGCGTCGGACTATCTGGTGAAGCCCGTCTCGCCCGGCCGCCTGATGGAAGCGCTGCGCTCCGTCACCACCCGCGAGGCCCCGCGCGACGAGCTCGCCCCGCTCACCGAGAAGATCGCCGCGCATCTCGATTTCGATGCGATGATCGGCACCGCGCCGTCTTTCCGCGCCGCGCTCGCCCAGGCCGCCAAGGCCGCGCGCGGGCACGGCCACGTGCTGATCGAGGGGGAGAGCGGCACGGGCAAGGAAATGCTGATGCGCGCGATGCACGGGGCCAGTCCCCGCGCGAAGGAGCCGCTTCGCATCGTC
>JBJTSG010000110.1:0-5173 GCA_046076505.1 Erythrobacter sp.
CTCTCCCCTCGCGGAAGAGATACGGAGACTTGGCAGCTTGCTGCCTCGTCGCAGTTGAGAGGGGGCAGGGCCGGAGATTTGCTCCGGGCCCCCACCCCAACCCTCTCCCGCAAGGGGAGAGGGCCAAGGCGGCTAACCACCCACTTCTCGCCGTTCGTGTCCGCAAGCGGGAAAGCCGAAAGCGGACAACTATGCTGAGCCGCGTTCCATCTCCGGCTTCAGGACCACCTTCGTCCAGGTGTCCTGCTCCTGCTTGAAGTTCTTGTAGCCCGTCGTGGCCTCCTCGAGCGGCAGGCGTTGGCTGATCAGGAAGGTGGTGTCGAGCGGTCCCTTGATGTGCCAGGTGCTGCGCTCAGGGTCGTCGGTGACGGGCTCGACCTTCACGAGATTGGCCACGAAGGTCGGCAGGTTCGAGACGTCGCGCCAGAAGGCGAACAGCTCGGCGTGGGGGCGGGCGATGGTGACGCTGCGGCCGACGACCTCGTACTCCCCAAAGGAGCGCCGCCGGGTTGCATTGACCCCTGCTGCCAGCGGGATGGTGGCAAGCCCGATCCCCGCAGCCGCGAGATAGGGCCACGGGGCGGGATTGGCTTGGCGCATCGAAACCTCCGCGAGTGTGGAAGCCCGGAAGGTGACACGCGGTCGCGGCCCGACCGCCAACCTGCATTACCGACGCGCGGGCATCGGGCGGGCCGGCGGCGCGGTTCGCCGGGGCTGCGGGCGCGCGACGCGCCGAGGCGGGCCTGGCGCAAGGCGGAACGACCTTTCGTGTGACACGGCTTCATGTCACCATCGCCAGCGCGCCGCACCGGACGGGATGTGTCTTCGGGGCAAGTGTGGCCGCGCTGCGGGGGCGTGCCGACAAGATCAGAACCGACGCCTTGTTGTCCGTCCCAGCACGGCAGCCGCCGCGGCGCATGCGCGCGCGCGGCCTGCCCCAAAGCGCGAAGGAGCTCACCTATGCCGACATTCACCACCGCCGAGGGCGTCACCCTGTTTTTCAAGAACTGGGGGCCGAAAGACGCCCAGCCGATCGTCTTTCATCACGGCTGGCCGCTCTCCGCCGACGACTGGGACAACCAGATGCTGTTCTTCTCGCAGGAGGGCTTCCGGGTGATCGCCCACGACCGCCGGGGTCACGGCCGCTCGGACCAGACCGATACCGGCAACGAGATGGACACCTACGCCGCCGATGTCGTCGAACTGGCGCGGCACCTTGACTTGCAGGGCGCCGTCCACGTCGGCCACTCGACCGGCGGGGGCGAGGTGATCCGCTATGTCGCGAGGAGCGAGCCGGGGCGGGTCGCCAAGGCGGTGCTGATCGGCGCGGTGCCGCCGATCATGCTCAAGACCGACGCCTATCCGCTCGGCCAACCGATCGAGGTGTTCGACGGCTTCCGCGCCGGCCTCGCCGCGAACCGCGCGCAGCTCTACATCGACGTGCCCAGCGGGCCCTTCTACGGCTTCAACCGCGACGGCGCCGCGGTCAGCGAGGGGCTGATCCGCAACTGGTGGCGGCAGGGCATGATGGGCGGCGCCAAGGCGCATTACGACTGCATCAAGGCCTTCTCCGAGACTGACTTCACCGAGGACCTCAAGGCGGTCACCCAGCCGGTGCTGCTGATGCACGGCGTGGACGACCAGATCGTGCCGATCGACGCTTCGGCCCGGACCGCGATCACGCTCCTGCGCGACGGCACGCTCAAGGAGTATCCGGGCCTGCCGCACGGCATGGCCTCGACCCATGCCGAGACCATCAACGCCGACCTTCTCGCCTTCATCCGCGAATGACAGGGCGGGCGCCGCGGGACGATGCTTAACACATCTCTCCGCGGCGCCTCCGCGTGTTCGCGCATCCGGATGTTACCGGGAGCTTGGGAGCCTGCCCGGCATTGCCGCGCCCATGAGCAACCTCGCGAATCTCCTCTTCCCGCCGTCCGTCGCCACCGCGACCGAGCTTCCCGCGGCCCATGCCGGCGCGCGCGAGGAGATCGGCGACATGCTCGAGGCGCTGCGCGCCCGGCTCGACATGGACGTGGCCTTCGTCTCGCGCCAGATCGGGACCACCCACCGCATCTTCACCCACGTCGCCGCGCGCGGCCGTTCGCCGCTGACGACCGGGGACTACAACCCCAACGAGAACTCGCTGTGCTGGCTGGTGATCGAGGGCAAGCTGCCCGAGCGCGTCACCGACACCAGCCTCTACGAGGTCGCGGCGTGCCTGCCGATCACCGAGGAGTTGAACGTCCGCTCGCATTTCAGCGTGCCGCTGCGCCGCCGCGACGGCCGGGTGCACGGCAGCCTGTGCTGCTTCAGCTACCGCCCGCGCCCCGATATCGAGGAGCGCGACATGCAGGTCCTGCGCTCGGTCGCGGCGATCGTCAGCGACCAGATCGAGGGCAGGATCGAACTCGAGGAAGCCTGCGAGGATGCGGGCCGCGAGATCGCGCGCCTGCTCGAAGCCGACGATCTCGCGGTGATCCATCAGCCGATCTACGACCTCACCGACTGGCACCTGATCGGGCACGAGTGCCTGATGCGCAACAAGGCCGATCCGGAACGCTCGCCGCTCGACCTGCTCGAACGCGCCCGGGCGGCAGGCAAGACCATGGAGCTCGAGCTGCACATCGCCAGGAAGGCGCTGGAAACGCTCGACCCCGCGCACCCGGAGCGCTTCATCGCCATCAACGTCTCGCCCGCGACGCTTGTCAGCGAGGAGCTTGCGGCGCTGATCCCGGAAGGCCTCGAGGCGCGGCTGGTGATCGAGCTCAACCAGCAGGAGACCGCCCCGCAGCAGGCGGCTGTGAAGGACGCGATCGAGGCGTGGAAGGCGCGCGCCTGGGTGGCGGTGAATTCCGAAGGGGCGGGCTTCGCCGGTCTCCAGTCGCTCGTCGATCTCGGCCCCGACATCGTCAAGATCGACCGCGAATTTCTCTCCGGCCTCTCCAGCGACACTGCTCGTCGCGCTCTGGTCAAGGCGCTGGTGCAGTTCGCCTCCGAGACCGGCGTCACCCTGATCGCGCAAGGGGTTGAGACCCGCGAGGACCTCCAGGCGCTGCGGGAGTTGGGCGTCCGTTTCGCGCAGGGCTACATCCTCGGCAAGCCGGTGAAGCCGCAGCTCGGGGCGAAGGTCTGCTGAGGGGTTGATCCGATCCGCGGTCAGCCGGGGATTTGGATGTCCGGTCCAGCGGTGTCGCGGCTCAGGCCCGGGTCCATCAGGATCTCGATCAGCTGCTTCTTGAACATCGCGGCGAGCTTCGCTTCGGCGTCCTCGCTGATGGCGATCAGTCCCTCGCGCTGGGAGAGATAGCCGCGCTGGGTCAAGGCGTCGGCCCAGCGCTGGGTTGTCGCGGGACTCAGATCGATTGCCCGCGCCACTTCTGTCAGGCGGCACGCTTCGCCTTTGCGAAGGGCAATGAAGGCGGACAGGAGGATGTCCCAGCCTGGTTCTCCAAGCAGATCCCGGTCGATCACTTGCGTGCGCGCCTGGCGCTGCGCGAAAATCTTCTGCGCTTGTTCAAGGAGTGGATCACGACCCGCTACGATGAACTGCTCGGTCAAGGCCATAAAGAACTTCCAGTCATCCAACGTCCGTCGGCGGTGTTTGCGTCTCGCCTTCCTTTGCCCTCAGGGAATCTAGTGCTTGCGAGATATAGATAGCGACTAGAGGCAGCTTCAGGTCATCTGCTTTTTTCATAAGGGCTTCGAGAGCTTCGTCGAGCTCCCGCTTATCGGCTTCGAACTTCATCGGATTCCCAAGTATTCCCCAAACCTTTGAGCCGCATGGGACCCCGGTTTTAATCAGTGGAGTAGGGCTAACAGAATCCGTGAAGCGCGAGCAAACTGAAACGCGGGCATCCCGGATTGGGTCAAGTGGCGTCCGGCAAGAAAAAACTCCTGCGGAGGTGAGCCGCCGGGGTCATCTGTATCGTTGATGCTGGCCGACACCCGGCCGTGTCCTCAGGGCTGCGGCTGATCCCCGCTCTTGGCTCCGTCCGTGGCGGCTGCGCGGTCCATGCCTTTCGGCAGCACGAAACGCGAATCGATCGTGACGCAGACGTTGAAGATGCGCCGCCCCGCCTGGTTGCGCACACGAACGCGCATCCCCGGTTCGGTCTTCAACGCCGCCGCGCCGAAGCCGTGGCCGACGGGGCGTTCGGCGACCACCTGGCAATCGCGGACCCGGTCGCCCGGCAGCACGAAGCACCGGAGCCACGCCTTGCCCTCGATGCCTGCGAGGCGCGCCTCGCGCGGGTAGAAGCGGTAGTTCTGCGAGAAGTCCATGTCCGGCGCCCAGGATGCGAACAGGCGGTTGCCCGTGCCCCTGCCGCTCCCCGCGCCGCCGCTGCCGTCGCCGCCAAGACCGTTGCCGCCCTTGCCGCCTGGCCCTGTCGGCCCCTGCGCTAGATCTCCCCTGCCTTCGGCCTGCCCGACCCCGCCCAGGGCATCTCCGGTGACCGGCACCTGTGGAAGCTCGACGGGGGCGAGGTTGATCAAGGGCGACGGGATGACCGGAACCGCCGGCGCGGACGCTGCCGTGCGCGGACGGCTCGCCGGCGCCGCTTCCTCGCGGCTCTCCGCCTCGACTTCGGCCTGGTTGACGGGTTTCTCCTGCGGCGGCGGGATAACCCTGTCGGGCGGCTCGGGCAGGGAGAGCACCACCAGCGTCTCGGCTTCCGGCACGATCCGCTCCGCCGCACGCGGGATCAGCAGCAGCAGGCCGAGCAGGCTGGCCGTCACGCAGAGGGCGAACAGCAAGGCAGCGGGATCGGCGCGGGAACGGCGGCGGACGAAGCCGCCCGCGGCAGCCGGAGCAGCTGCGTCGCGTGGTTGCTCGAAGGTGCGAAACGCGGGTGGTGTCACGGTCGTCGCTCGCTGCGGTTTGTCCGAAGGCTCGGGTTTGCAAGCGGCGGCCAAGCTCTCATCGCGCACCTTTCCGGCGGATGAACGGGAGCGCTCAGGGAGGGCAATTAGTGACTGTTTTTTCGCACGTTAATCGGCCTCGAAAGAACCGGAGGTTGCCGCCTGCCATCCCGAAGAAAGCATTCGGCGAAGGGCAAGAAAAACCCCGGCGGGGTGGCCCGCCGGGGTTCTTCTTGTAGCTTGTGGCTGGGCCGACTCCGGCGGGGCCGGGGTCGTCAGACGGGGCGCGGGCGCCCCGCTGGCCGGCCTG
>JBJTSG010000111.1:0-9251 GCA_046076505.1 Erythrobacter sp.
GTCGTCGCCGCCGACGGCGCCTTTGACTTCATTTTCTGCGTGGGTGTGCACGTCGATGAAGCCGGGGGTAACGACTTTGCCTTTCGCATCAAACTCTTGAAGCCCGCGCCCGAGCCCCTTGCCGATCGCCGCTATGCGGCCGCCGGCAATCGCCACGTCGCCTTCGAGGAGGTCGCCCCCCGTGCCATCGGCGATCGTGCCCCCGCGGATCACCAGGTCGTATTCAGCCGCCATCACCGCGCTCTCCCTCTCGCCTTGCGGGCAGGATGAGCGACCATGCTGGGCAAGGCAAGCGGGCAGGGCAACTCGCACTTTTGCGTCGGATTCGCTCGCGCTAGGAAGGCGGCATGACAGTGATCGATCCAACACCGCGCCGTGTCCTGCTGGCAGGGAGCAGCGGCACGATCGGCGCGGCGGTGCTGCGGCAGCTCGAGGCCGAGGGCCATGCTGTAAGCGCCCCCGGGCGGGCGGTGCTGGGCGACCACGCGAAGCTTGCGGGGGTGATGGACGAGGCAAAACCGGAGGTCGTCATCTCCTGCATCGCCTCGCGATCGGGTTCGCCAAAGGACTCGCAAGCCGTTGATTATGAACTCAATATCGCGCTGCTCGACGCCGCGATGGCGGCGGGGGCCAGGCACTTCATCCTGCTCTCGGCGATTTGCGTCCAGAAGCCGCTGCTCGCCTTCCAGCACGCCAAGCTGAAGTTCGAGGCTTGCCTCACGGCGAGCGGGATCGGGTACACCATCGTGCGCCCCACCGCCTTCTTCAAGTCCTTGAGCGGGCAGGTAAAAAGGGTGAAGGCGGGCAAGCCCTTCCTGATCTTCGGCGACGGCGAACTCACGCGCTGCAAGCCGATCAGCGACGACGACCTCGCGCGGTTCATCACCGCGTGCATCGACAATCCCGAACGGCTCGGCCGGATCCTTCCCATCGGCGGGCCCGGACCTGCCATCTCCTTGAAAGAACAAGGAGAAATCATCTTCCGCCTGGCCGGCAAGGAGCCCCGCTTCAAGTCTGTCTCCCCCGGCATCTTCACCGCCGCGGAGCGGGTGCTGAACCTCGGCGCGCGCTTTTCCGACTGGTTCGCCGAGAAGGCCGAGTATGCCCGGATCGCCCGCTACTATGCGACCGAATCGATGCTGGTGCTCGATCCGGCAACCGGCACCTACCGCGCCGACCTCACCCCCGAATTCGGCGCAGAATCGCTGGAATCGCACTATATCCGCCTGCTTGCCGAGGGCTAGCGGGGGTGTCGAAGGGGTGTCGGAGGGGTCTAGCGGGGGTCTAGCTGCCAGCTGGCAGGGGCTAGGGTCGCGCCGAGATGCGGCACGGCGACCGGCTCGCTTGCGTAATTGAAGGTGAAGACAAGGTCCTGCGTGCGGCGCACCCGGATGCCTTCGGGCAGGTCGAGCAGCGGCACGCCCGCTTCCCCGGCCATCCGCGCGACCAGCAGGCGCAGCAGCTTGGCGTCGGGCCAGGTCGCACAATAGCGCACGCGCCCGTGTAGGAAAACGACGCCCCGGCCCGCCGCGTCGGCGAGTTCGGGGGCCAGGTCGCTCGCCACGTCCTCGCGCCAGCGGGTGACGGCGAAGCCCTCGGCCTCCTCGGCCACCCCGTCGCGCAGGCTCTCGACGCGGGTGACGGTGAGCGGCACCAGAGCCTTCAGCGCGCCGGGGGCGAGGTTCTCGGGGATGCGGAAGCTTTCCGTCTTGCTCCCCGAGCGCGGGCCGAGCAGCACCGGCACTCCGAGCACCGCCAGCCTCTCCGTGAACCCCTCGGGCACGATCGGCAGCGACGGCACCACCACCATGCGGTAGCCGGCGAGGTCCGCGTCGGGCGCGACGATGTCGACATCAAGGCCCCGCTCGCGCAGCGCCGAATAGGTCTCGAAGACCAGCTCAAGATAGCGGAAGCTCTTGCCCTGTGGCTGGATGCCGACCACCCACCCCGCCTCGTAGGAAAACACCAGCGCGACCGGGGCACGGGCGCACTCCTGCGGGCCGATCGCGTCCAGCACCGCCGTCGCGGCACGCACCTCGTCGGCGGCCTCGGCCTCCGAAGAGTCGGGGCGCAGGAGCCCCGCGTGCATCTGTTCCTGCGCGAAAGGCGCCTGCCTCCAGCGGAAGTAGCTGACCAGCTCCGCCCCGTGCGCGGCGGCCTCGAGGGTCCACAGCGCCACCATCCCCGGCAGCGGCGCGGGGTTGAAGCGTGCCCAGTTCACCGGCCCCGGCTGTTGCTCCATCACCCCCCAGCGCCCCTTGGAACAGCCCCGGTAGAGATCGTGGTGAAAGGCGGCGATGTCGGGGTGGCCCTGCCTGAGGTAGGCGCGCTTTTCGTCCGGGGAGAACCAGAACTGCTCAAGGAAGCCGAGGGGATAGGAGTCCCACGTCGCCACGTCGATGTCGCGGCCGACCTCGTGGTGGTCGAACTCGGTGAAGAAACCCATGAAGTTGTGGGTGATCGGAACGCCGGAGGAGTGGGCGCGCAGGATCGCTACCTGCTCGCGGTTGAAGCTCGCCACCTGGTCCGAGGCGAAGCGGCGGTAGTCGAGCCAGTGCGCGGGGTTCGCCTCGGTGACGGTGAGGTGCGGCGGATCGACCTCGGCGAAGGAGCGATATTCCATGCTCCAGAACACGTTGCCCCAGGCCGCGTTGAGCGCCTCGGGCGTGCCGTAGCGCGCCGCCAGCCAACCGCGGAAGGCGCTCGCCGCGGCATCCGAAAAACTCAGCACCGTGTCGTGGCAGCCATATTCGTTGTCGATCTGCCACATCGCGAGGGCCGGGTGCTTGCCGTAACGCTGACCCAGCGCGGTGACGATCCGGCGGCACTCTTCGCGATAACCCTCGTGGCTGAAGCAGTAGTGCCGCCGCGAGCCGAAGCCGCGCGGGCGGCCCTGTTCGTCGATGGCGACCATGTCGGGCATCCGGTCGACCAGCCACTTGGGCGGGGTGGCGGTGGGGGTGCCGAGGATGATCTGCAATCCCGCCGCATGGAGCGTGTCGATGGCGCGGTCGAGCCAACCCCAGTCGTAGTGGCCGGGATCGGGCTCGAGGCGCGACCAGGCAAACTCGCCGATGCGCACGAGGGAGAGGCCCATTGCGCGCATCCGGCGCGCGTCCTCGGCCCACATCTCTTCCGGCCAGTGTTCGGGGTAGTAGCAGCAGCCGAGCTTCATTCCGGGAGCCTCTCCAGCGCGACGAGCCACGCGGTTTCAGGATGGGTCAAGGGGAGCGCGAGGCCCTGCGTCATCAGCGCCGCACCCGACAGGGTGAGCCCCGCGCGCCACTGGTCCGGATCCGCGAGGGAATGCCGCGCGCGAGGCGGCCAGGGCTGCGGCAGGGTGACGCGGTAGCGCGCCTGCGGGTCGAGACCCGCGAGGCGCACGGGCGCGGCGTCGAAGACGGGCGAGAAGGCGGTCTGGGCGACAAGGGCCAGCGCCTTGCCTTCATGCGCGACCAGCATGCCGGTGATGCCGGGATCGGGGTGGGCGAAGCTGTGCAGGGCGCCCGCGTGCAGCACCGCGCGCCACTCTTTGTAGAGCGCGATGTGTGCGGCAAGCGTGGCGCGCTCCTTGTCGCTCATGCGCGCAGGGTCTGCCTCGACGCCCATGTGGCCGAAGATCGCGACCTTGGCGCGGAAATCCATCGCGAGGCGGCGCCCGGTGATCGGGTTGGGCGAGGGGCCGACATGGCTGCCGAGCACCTCGAGCGGCAGGAAGCGGCTCCAGGCGGGGATGATCCTGAGGCGCTCGATGGCATCGTTGTTGTCCGAGGGCCAGACCCTGTGGGTGCGGGTGAGCACGCCCATGTCGATCCGTCCTCCGCCGCTCGAACAGCTCTCGATTTCCACGTGGGGGTGGGCGGCGCGGAGGCGGTCGAGGAGGGCGTAGAAGCCTTGCGTCTGGCCGAGGCGCTTACTGGCGGTGGGAAAGAGGTCGCGGTTGTGGTCCCACTTGAGGTAGGCGATCGGGTGGTCGCGGAGCAGGGCGTCGAGGCGTTCGTGGAGGTGATCGCGCACCTCGGCGCGGGTGAGGTCGAGGACGAGCTGGCCGCGCATCGTCGGGCGCTCGCGCTCCGGCACGTGGAGGCACCAGTCGGGATGGGCGCGGTAGAGGTCGCTGTCGGGAGAGACCATTTCGGGCTCGACCCACAGGCCGAAATCCATGCCGAGCGCGTGGACCCGCGCGATCAGCGGGCCGAGGCCGCCGGGTAGCACGGCGGCGGAGACGGTCCAGTCGCCGAGGCTGTTGGTGTCGTCGCGCCGCCCGCCGAACCAGCCGTCGTCGAGCACGAAGCGCTCGATGCCGAGCGCCGCCGCGCTTTCAGCGAGTGCGATCAGCGCGGGCTCCGAGAGCTTGAAGCCGAGCGCTTCCCACGAGTTGAGGTGGACCTTGCGCGCTCCCCATTCCGCCCTTGCGGGGAGCACCTCGGCGCGCAGGTGCGCGTGGAAGGCCTGCGCAAGGGCGCTCGCATCCGGGGCGAGGGCGAACACCGCCTCGGGCGCTTCGAAGGTCTGCCCGGGCGCGAGCACCACCTCGCCCGGCTCCCAGGCTGCGCCCATCAGGAGCTGCGCGCGCCCGTCAGCGGCGCCCGCCGGATCGGCGTCGAGCGCCAGCCAGCCATCGCCGCTCCACGCGAGATGCGCGCCCAAAGTCTCCGCGCCGGCATGGAGCAGCAGCCAGCCCGTCCCGCCGAAGCCCGGCTTGCCGATGGCGCTTTCGCGGTGGAGGCCCTCCGGGCGGACCGGGCGGCGATGCTCCTGCATCTCGGCGGCCCAGCGGCCCGAGAAGGAGGTTGCTTCGGTGAAGCGGGCCGGGACCGGCAGGGCGAGGGAGGCGCAGCGTTCGAGCGCGAGCGGGCCGTCGCCGGTGTTGACGAGGGTGACGGCGGCGGTGACCGTGTCGCCCGCACCGATCGACCAGCGAACGATCGCCCCCACGCCTGCGCGCGGGTCCGTGAAGCGGACCACGAGCGCTTGGGGCTCGGCCTCCCATCGGCTGACCCGCAGGTCGGTCTCGATCCGTCGGCCCGCGCGCTTCAGGTCCAGCGCCGCAGTGCTGCTCCACCCGCCCTTGCGTTCGGGCAGGAGGCCTGGGCGGGGCGGGCGGTCAGGCTGGCTCTCGTGCCGCCCGCGCGCTGCGGCGGCGGCGAGCATCGCAAGGTCCTCGCCGCCAGCAAGGCGCGGGCCGGCATAGGCGAGATCCGCCGCGCCGCCCTCCTGCACGGCCACCACCAGCGTCAGGCGCGTGCCGTCGAGCCGCAGGTGTTCCACGCCGTGTTCCCTCCTCGTGCCGGTGACGATCTTCGCCCCAAGGCTTGTCCGGCCCCTCTTGATGCGCTGTAACCGCCGCGAACGAGAGGGGAAAGCGCACAATGCAGCCAGCCGCAGCGACGGGAAGTTTCGTGCAGATCGCGGTGGGGCTGGGCGTCACCCTCGCCATCGCGCTCGCCACCTGGGCGACGGTGCGGCGCTCGGGCCACGACGGGTCGAGAAAGGACGTCTACCTCGCTGGCGGCAAATTGAACTGGCTGTTCGTGGCGGGCGCGATCACCCTCACGAACCTTTCGACCGACCAGCTCGTCGGCATGAACGGCAATCAGATGCTGCTGCTTGCCTGGTGGGAAATCAGCGGCTTCGTCGGCCTGCTGATCCTCGCCTATGTGTTTGTTCCCATTTACTACCGCGCCAAGGTCACGACCGTGACCGAGCTTCTCGAACAGCGCTATGGGGGCCTGGGGATTCGCACGCTGGTGTCGGCGATCTTCCTGTTCGGGATGGTGCTGATCTACCTGCCCGCGGGCCTTTACTCCGGCGCGCTGTTCCTGAAGACGGCGGGCATCGACCTGCCGATGCTGGTGCTGGCGGGCTTCCTCGGCGTGGTCGCAGCGGCCTACACCATGGGCGGGGGCCTGCGCGCGGTGGCGGTGATGGAGACCTATTCAGGCGTCGGGGTGCTCGCCATCGCGGTGCTGATCGTGATCCTCGCCCTGAACGCCGTCGGCTGGGACATCGCCAACGGCGTTCCGCCCGAGCGCCTCACCATGATCGGCGCGGCCGACAGCCCGATCCCGTTCCACACGCTGTTCACCGGCATGATCTTCATCCAGATCTACTACTGGTCGACGAACCAGCCGATCACCCAGAAGGCGATGGCGGCCCCCTCGGTCGCCGAGGCGCGCAAGGGCGTGCTGGCGGCGGCGACGATCCGCATCCTGATCATCCCGGCGATCGTGGTGATCCCCGGCGTCGTCGCTTTCCAGCTGTTCGGCGACATCGACGATGCGGCCTATGGGCGGCTGGTCGGCGAGGTGCTTCCCCCCTGGCTCTCGGGCGTCTTCGCCGCGGCCATCGCGGCTGCGGTCATCGCCCACACTGCCGCGGTGATGAACGCAGCGGTCGGGCTCTACGCGGTCGATTTCCACGAGAAGTTCATCCGCCCGGTGGACAACCACTGGCGGCTCTCGGCGGGCGTCACCGCGCTGCTCACCGTCACCTCGATCGCGCTGGTGCCGGTGTTCGAGAACGCCAAGTCGATCATCAACCTCCTCCAGCAACTGAACGGCCTGTCCTCGATGCCGATCCTCTCGGCCTTCGTCGTCGGTCTGCTGTTCACCGGGGTCGGAAGCCGCGCGGCGATCGCCGGCGTGCTGTGGGGCTTTGCGCTCTACGCGCTCTACACCTTCATCTGGCAGCCGTCTGGCGGCATCGCGCTTCATTACATCGATTTCATGGTGGTCACGCTCGCCTCCTCGGTGATCGTCGCGCTCGCCTTCAACCGCGTGGCGCTGGGCGGCCGCGCGCGGTTCGCCCCGCGCGAGGTCTTCGCGAGCCTCGCCGAGCGGCGCGAGGGCTCCCTCGCGTGAGCTTCGATCCTGCCCGTCCGCACCGGCGCTTCAATCCGCTCACCGGCGGCTGGGTGCAGGTCTCGCCGCAGCGCATGGGCCGGCCGTGGCAGGGCGAGGTCACCGAGCCCGACCCGCCGCCGCCCGCCTACGACCCCGCCTGCTACCTGTGCCCCGGCAACGCCCGGGTCGGCGGCGAGGCGAACCCGCCCTATGAGTGCGTCTACGTCTTCGCCAACGACTTCCCCGCGCTCGAGGACGCGCCGGGCAGCACCGCCGGCGACGACCCGCTGCTGCGCGCCGAGGCTTCGGGCGGGGTGTGCCGGGTGATCTGCTTCTCGCCCGATCACGGCAAGTCGCTCCCGCGCCTCGCGCCCGAACAGATTCGCGCGGTGATCGACACCTGGGCGGCCGAGACCGCCGCGCTCGGCGAGCGCTTCGCTTACGTCCAGGTGTTCGAGAACAAGGGCGCGATGATGGGCTGTTCCAACCCCCATCCCCACGGGCAGGTGTGGGCGAGCGAGCACGTGCCGCAGGAGCCGGCGAACGAGGACCTCTGGCAGCGCGGCTATTTCACCGAGCACCGCCGCGCGCTGCTGCTCGAGGTCGCCCGGCGCGAGGCCGGCGGCGAGCGCGAGGTCGAAAGCAACGCCGACTGGCTGGCGATCGTCCCCTTCTGGGCGGCGTGGCCCTTCGAGACCTTGCTGCTCCCCCGCTTCCCGGTCGCGCGGATGCCCGACCTCACCCCGGGGCAGCGCGACAGTCTGGCGCAGATCCTCAAGGCGCTCACCACCCGCTACGACAACCTGTTCCGCACCTCCTTCCCCTATTCGATGGGCTGGCACGGCGCGCCGTTCACGCAAGGGCCGCAGGATCATTGGCAGCTCCACGCCCACTTCTATCCGCCGCTGCTGCGCTCGGCCTCGGTGCGCAAGTTCATGGTCGGCTACGAGATGCTCGCCGAGCCGCAGCGCGACCTCACCCCGGAACGGGCCGCGGAAATGTTGCGTTCCGTCAGTCCTTTGGTCCATTACGCCGACTAGCCAGGAAACAAGAGACCCGATGGATCGCCGCCAACGCCTGATCGCCCGCGCCCGCCAGGGCTTCCGCCTCGCCTACGGGGTCGAGCCCACGCGCTTCTTCGCCGCGCCGGGGCGGGTCAACCTGATCGGCGAGCACGTCGACTACAACGACGGCTACGTGCTGCCCTGCGCGATCGACCGCGAGACGATCGTCGCGCTCGGGCCGCCCGACAAGGACGCGCAGTCGCCGCGTTTCGAGGCGGTGGCGCTCGACATGGGCGACATGGCGAGCGCGCGCGACGCCTTCGACCTCGCCGGCCGGATCACCCCGGGCGACAACGCCTGGGCGAACCACGTGCGCGGGGTGGTGCAGGCGATGGGCCGCTATGGCCACCGGGTGCGCCCGGCGCGGATCGCGATTGCCGGCGATGTGCCGATCGGGGCGGGCCTGTCCTCCTCGGCCGCCTTCGGGGTCGCCGTTGCGCTCGCCTGCTCTGAGTATTCCGGCCTCGGTCTCGCCCCCGAGATGCTCGCCAAGATCGCGCAGATCGCCGAGAACGACTTCGTCGGCTGCGCCTGCGGGATCATGGACCAGATGGCCTCGGCTGCGAGCGTCGAGGGGCACGCGCTGCTGCTCGATTGCCGCACGCTCCAGACTCTGCCGATCCCGATCCACGACAGCCTCGCCGTGACGGTGATCGACACCGGCCTGCGCCGCGACCTCGTCACCAGCGCCTTCAACCAGCGCCGCGCCGAGTGCGAGGCGGTGGCCGAGCAGTTCGGGGTCAAGGCGCTGCGCGACCTCGATCCGGCAACGCTGCTCGCCGAGGAGGGCAAGCTCGATCCGGTGCTGTTCCGCCGGGCCCGCCATGTGGTCGGCGAGATGGAGCGGGTGGAACCGGTCGGCGTCGCGCTTGCCACCGGCGACACGGCGGCGCTCGCGGCGCTGATGAACGAGGCGCACCTCTCGCTCTCGGCCGATTTCGACGTTTCGCTTCCCGCCATCGACTTCCTCCAGAACCTGGTGCGCGATGCGCTCGGCCAAGCGGGCGGGGTGCGTCTGACCGGCGCGGGCTTCGGCGGCTGCCTCGTGGCGGTCACCGCGCAGGACGCGCGCGGGGCGATCGACAAGGCGGTGGCGGTCTACAACCAGACCACCGCGGACCTCCCCGCCTCGGCCGAGACCTTCAAGCCTGTTGCCGGTGCCGCACCGATCGTGCTTGGTTGATAAGTCCAACTGAGCGCCGCCTTGCGGAGGGTCCGTCAACTTGCGGACCACGCAGGCGATTTACAGATATAAAAATATCTTTATATGATCCCCGGCAGGCATGGTGATCGAGGACATCTTCAAGGCGCTGGGCGATCCGACCCGGCTGCGCATCGCCCG
>JBJTSG010000112.1:0-10081 GCA_046076505.1 Erythrobacter sp.
TGTTCAAGGGGATGCTGTGCCTGTTCCTGCTCGATATGGGGCTGGTCGCGGCGCGGCGGCTGATGGACCGGCGCGCGCTGAGCGTGCGCACCGCCGCGCTCGCCATCGCCCTGCCGGTCACCAACGGCACGCTCGGCGCAGCGCTGGGGGTGTTTGCAGGCCTCGATGCGGGTTCAGCTGCGGCGCTTGCCATTCTGGCGGGCAGCGCAAGCTATATCGCGGTGCCCGCGGTCATGCGCCTTGCCTTGCCCGAGGCCAATCCGGGGCTCTATCTGGGCATGAGCCTGGCCGTCACCTTCCCCTTCAACCTGACCCTTGGCATCCCCTACTACGCTTGGGTTGCCAGCCATTTGCACGGGATGATCTGACATGACCGAGACCATCATCCGCCGCCGCATCGAAGTGCTGGCCGACGAGCCGCTTATCCCCGCGATCGAGCGGATCGCCGGCAGCGCGGGGATCGAGCACTACACCCTCATGCCCACGGTTGGCGGCATGGGCCATTCGGGCCGCTGGCGCGACGACCAGATCTCCGGGGCGACCGCCAAGGTGATGTTCATGGCTGTGACCAGCGAGGAGGGGGCCGACCGGCTGACCGACCTGCTCAGTCCGCTGCTCGCCACCCATCACCTGATCCTGCTGGTCAGCAATGTTGAAGTGATCCGCCCGCAACGCTTTGACTGACCGGGATCAAGCCCTGAGCACCGCGGGCCGCCCCCCGGCGCTCAGGGCTTCGGTACAGCCGGGGCGCCCGCCTTGTACTTCTCGAACCAGGCGAGGATCGCCGCCGCCTTGGCCGCGCTCTGCGACGGGCGCGCGGCGATCCCCCCGTGGCTGGCGCCGGGCACCTTGACAAGCGCCGTCGGCACGCCGCGCAGGCGCAGCGCAGTGTAGTACTGCTCGGACTCGCTCACCGGGGTGCGGTAATCCTCGGAACCCACCACCACCAGCGTCGGCGTGGTGACATTGCCGACCAGCGAGAGCGGGGATTGCTTCCAGTAGAGATCCGGGTTCTCCCAGGGCTGCGCGCCCAGCCAGGAGCGCCCGAAAAAGGCAGGATTGTCGGCGGTCAGTACCTGCGTCGTCCAGTTGATCACCGGCTTCTGCGTCACGGCCGCCTTGAACCGGCCCGTCTTGCCGACGATCCAGCTGGTCAGCACCCCGCCGCCCGATCCCCCGGTGACAAACAGCGCGTCAGGGTCAGCCACGCCTTCGGCAATCGCGGCATCGACGATGCTGATGAGATCGTCATAGTCATTGCCGGGATAGGCCTTGTCGATGCGGTTGGCAAAATCCTCGCCATAGGAGGTCGACCCGCGCGGATTGGCCGAGAGGACGGCATAGCCGGCTGCGGCGAACAGTTGATTGTCGCTGGCAAAATGCGGGCCATAGGCGGCAAAGGGCCCGCCGTGGATTTCGAGGATGAGCGGCACGCGCTTGCCCGGGGCGTAATCGGGCGGCAAGGTCAGCCAGCCTTCGATCGGCAGGCCGTCATGGCTCGACTTGGCAGTGATCTTCTTCACTTCGCCCATGGTCTTGACCGCCCTGAGGGATGCGTTGAGATCGGACAGCGTCCGCGCCTTGCCGCCGCTCGCCGTCAGCATCAGCTCGGCCGGATAGGTCGGCGCACCGCCGGTAAAGGCGATGGCATCATTGGCTGCAACCGAGAAGCTGCCGCCGGTGTAGGGCCGGTCGAACCCGCCGCCCGACAGCCCCTGAACGACATCGCGCACCGTGCCATCGAGCCCGATCCGCGCCACCCGCGTCTCACCGCCAATGTCGTATTGGGCATAGATGCCCTTGCCATCGGCATCCCACGCAAGCCCCGTCGGGCTGAAGCCCCACTTCTCGGTGAGATTGCGTAAAGCACTGCCATCGCGGGCCATCACGTAAAGGTCATCATCCTCGTACGCCCGCCCCGCATCGTCAAAGCCGAGGAACGCGATCAGCGCGCCATCGGGCGAAACGGCGGGGCTGTGATCGGGGCCGTTGCGGCTGGTCAGCGCGCGCACCTGTCCGCTGGCGATATCGAGCGCGTGGATCTCGCCATCGACGGGGTCGTTCTGCCAGTCGGGCTTGCGGTTGGCGCCGAAATAGAGCGTCTTGCCATCCTTCGAAAAGGACAACGTGCCGCCGTCATGATACTCGCCGAAGGTCAGCTGGCGCGGTGCACCGCCAGTGGCGGGGATGATGAACAGCTTCTCGAAGCCCGGCTTCAGATAGCCCGCCCCATCGGCGCGGTAGGCGAGCAGGTCATAAACCTCGAGCGGTTCGGCCCACTTGGCACCCTCGGGCTTGCCTTCGGGGGCCTTGCCGAGCTTCAGCCCCTCGCCCTCGACCAGCATGGAATAGGCGATCTGGGTGCCATCGGGCGACCAGGTGATGCCTGACGGGCTGTTGGGTAGGCCCGTCAGCCGCACCGCCTCGCCGCCCTTCACCCACTTGACCCACAGCTGCGCGCCCCCGGCTGCGGTCGCAACATAGGCCAGCCGCGTGCCATCGGGTGACCAGCGCAGGGCAAAGGCATCGCCCTCGCCGCTGGAGCCTGCTAGCGGCAGCTGTTCGCCGGTGCGCGTGTCGACCAGCCAGATCGCGCGGCGGGCGCGGTCGGTCATGATGTCGTTGCTCACCCGTACATAGGCGATTCGGGTGCCATCGGGGCTGATCTGCGGGTCGCTCGCCATAGACAGAGCGAACAGGTCGTGCGCGGTGAAGCGGGTCTCGGGTCCGGCGGTGGGGGTGGGGGGGACGGCCTCCTGCGCCAGCGCACCCTGCGTCCAGCCCACTGCCAGCGCGGCTGCTGCCAGAAGTCCTGCCTTCATTGCCCCCTCCCTTTCATCCCGGCTTGCTTTGCCTTCCTGTGCGATATCAGCGCGACGTCGCCGCGTAACGCGCCGAGACCTTGCCCCAGTCGACCACTTGCCACCACCCGTCGAGATAGTCAGCCCGGCGGTTCTGCCACTTGAGGTAATAGGCGTGTTCCCACACGTCATTGCCGAGGATCGGCACGCCCTTGACCTCGGCCACGTCCATCAGCGGATTGTCCTGATTGGGGGTCGAGGTTATCGCGAGCTTCCCGTCCTTGCCGACGATCAGCCACACCCAGCCCGATCCGAACCGCGCCGTGCCTGCCGCTCTGAAGGCCGCCTTGAACTTGTCCATCCCGCCAAACTGTGCGTCGATGGCCGCCGTCAGCGCGGGAGAAATCGCGCCGACCTTGCCCGCCGGAGCCATCGTCTCCCAGAAAAAAGTGTGGTTCCAGTGTCCGCCGGCATTGTTGCGGATCGCCGCCGGCAACGTGCCCGCGCGCGCGACCAGCTGTTCGAGCGGCACCCCCGCGAGCGACGGATCGGCGGCAACAGCCTTGTTCAGGTTGTCGACATAGGCCTGATGGTGCTTGCCGTGATGGATGCGCATCGTCTCGGCATCAATCACCGGCTCGAGCGCTTCTGGCGCATAGGGCAGCGGGGCGAGCGTGAAGGCGGCGGGCGCAGGTGCAGCGGTCTGCGCCTCAACGGCAGGGGCCGCGCACAGCGGAACCATTGCCGCTGCCAGTGCTGCACAGGTCAGCAGCACAGATCGCACTTGGGTCATGGGATCATTCCTTCCTTCGGCACATTATTTCAGCCCGCGGTTTGCAAGCAGCGCGTCCGCATTGGGAAGACGTCCGCGAAACGCGATATAACTTTCCGCAGGATCGCGCGTATTGCCCTTTGCCAGCACTTCTTGCCGCAGCTTGGTTGCCAGTCCCGGATCGAACAGGTTGCCGGTCTCCTTGAAGGCCTCGAACCCGTCGGCATCCATCGCTTCGGCCCAGCTATAGGCGTAATAGCCCGCCGAATAGCCGCCATCGAAGATATGGCTGAAATGCGCCAAGCGGTGGCGCATCCCCACCGCCGCCGGCACGCCGAGCGCGCCAAGGCGCTGCTTCTCCCACGCAATTGCATCGAAGCCTTCGGGCACCGCCGTCATCCGGTGCAGTTCCATGTCGAGGATCGCAGAGGAGATCTGCTGCACCGTCAGGAAGCCCTGATTGAAAGTGCGCGCTTCGAGCAATGCTGCCAGCATCGCCTCGGGGATCGGCTCGCCCGCGGCATTCTTTGCATGGGCACGCAGGATCGAAGGTTCGCTGATCCAGTGCTCGTGGATCTGCGAGGGAAGTTCGACGAAGTCGCGCGTGACCGACGGGCCCGACAGGCTGGGATAGCGTACCTTACTGAACAGTCCGTGGAGCGCATGGCCGAATTCGTGGAATAGCGTGGTGGCATCATCAAGGCTGATGGTCGCCCGCTCGCCCGGCGCAGGCGGGGTGAAGTTGCAATTGTTCACCACCACCGCCTTGTAGCCAAGGAGTTCGCTCTGATCGCGCAGGGAGTTCATCCAGGCGCCGGGCCGCTTGGTCGGGCGCGCGAACCAGTCGGCAAAGAACAGGCCGACCACGGTGCCATCGGCCTCGCGGATCTCCCACGCCTTCACCCCTTCGGCATAGACAGGCAGATCGGGGCGCGGCACGAATTGGATGCCATAGAGCCGCCCGGTGGTCTCCATCAGCGCGGCCACCATTCCGTCGAGCGGGAAATATTGCTTCAGCTCGGCCTCGTCGAGATTGTAGCGCCGGGCGCGTTCCTTTTCGGCATAGTATCGCCAGTCCCACGCTTCGATCGTGGTGATGCCGTCAGCCGCCGCCAGCTTTTCGAGCGCGGCCTGCTCTTGCTTCGCGCGTTCGAGGGCGGGGCGGTAGATCTGCATCAGCAAGTCCATCGCTGCATCCGGGGTCTTGGCCATGCTGTCTTCGAGCACGAAATCGGCATGGGTCTTCGCACCCATCAGCCCGGCACGCTCGATCCTGAGTTCGAGCATCCGGCGGATGATCGCGGCGGTGTTGTTGTCATTGGCATTGGCGCCGCGATTGTCGAAGGCCTTGAACACCTTTTCGCGCGCGGCGCGGTTGGTGGCGGTGGTGAGGAACGGCTCGACCGCCGAGCGGGTCGCGGTGACGAGATAGCCCTCATGGCCCGCCGCCTCGGCGGCCTTGGCGGCGGCGGCCCTGGCGCTGGCGGGGATGCCGGCCATTTCGGCCTCGGTCAGGATCACGCTGCTCGCCTTCTGGTCAGCCAGCAGCTTCTGCCCGAAGGCGACGCCCAGCTTTGACAGTTCGGCATTGATTTCAGCCACCCGCGCGCGCTGCTCCGGCCCGAGCGCCGCGCCCGCGCGCACAAAGCGGCGGTGAGTTTCTTCCAGCAGGCGGGTCTGTTCGGGGGTGAGGCGAAGTCTGGTGCGCTGGCGATAGACCGCATCGACCCGCGCAAACAGCGCCGGATCGAGCATCACGGCGTTGCTGAAATCGGTCAGCATCGCCGAGATCGGTTCCTCGGCCGCCTGAATGTCTCGCGTCGCGTCCGCGCCCGCGACATTGAAGAAGGCCGCCGAAATCGCCTGATAGCGCAGGCCTGCCCGCTCCAGCGCCTCGATCGTGTTGGCAAAGGTCGGGGCGCTGCGCACCCGGGTGATGGCCGCGATCTCGGCGCGTGCCTCGGCCAGCGCCTCGGTCAGGGCGGGCTCATAATCGGCAGGCTGGATCGCGCCATAGGGCGGAACGCCCTGCGGATCGGTGATCCAGTTGCCCAGCAGGGGGTTGGCATGCACCGGGGCGCTGGCGGTGATTTGGGCAACAGCAGTCATCGGCGACACAGCTAGCGCGAGGGTGCTGGCCGCGGCAAGGATCAGGTGACGCATGAGGATGTTTCCTTGGTTGGATGCGTGAGGCGAAGAGGGTGAACTCGCAAGGCCCTACGGCCGCCAGCGCAGCGAAAGCCGAAGATCGCGGCCCGCCATCGGGGCGAAATCCTTGAGCAGGCTGGCATGACGGCGCGCTTCGACGTCGAACAGGTTGGTCGCCTGAAGTGAAAGGTTCAGGCCAGGGAAGCGCTCGGCCATGGGCTGCCAGTCGAGGCTGAGGTTGACCAGCGTGAAGGCATCAGTCGGAGTCTCCAGCGCGGCGATGCGGCGCTGGGCGAAGACATGCTCGACCTCGGCCCTTGCGGTGAGCGTGCTGGCAGCCGCGGCGATATCGGCAAGGATGCGCGCAGGCGGGATGCGCGGCGCGGGGCCTTCACCCTGAATATTGACGCGCACCAGATCGGCGATCAGCGAGGTGCTGATGTCGAACGGCCCGGCGGTACCAAGCTGCGCGCCCGCATCCAGCTCCAGACCCCACAGCTGCGCCCGGTCGCTGACAAAGCGGAATTCGGGCAGGCCTCCGTTGAGGTTGCCGGTTTCGATCTGGTAGATGAAGTTGGAAAAGCGCGTGGCATAGGCGCTCAGCTCCAGCCGCCAGCCATCGCCCTTGCCGCGCAGCCCGATCTCGCCCCCGGTGCCGCGTTCGATCGCGAGCCTCGGATCACCGATTTCGAAGGCCTGGGTGCCGACATGGGGGCCATTGGCGAGCAGTTCTTCGGCGGCCGGAGGGCGCGCGGTGGTCAAAAGCGTGCCGACCAGCCGCCAATCCCCGGCCACCCGCCACACCGCGCCCAGCGAGCCCGACACCTTGCCGAAGCTGCGGTCGAAATCGCGGGTGGGCGAGGTGATGCGGCGGTGATCGTAGCGCAGCCCCGCCTCGATCCGCAGCGGCCCGGCTTCGAGTTCCTGCACAGCGAACAGGCCGAATTCTTCGGTCAGGTTGGGCGGGACGAAGGCCTCCTCGCCAATCGCCGAGAAATCGCGGCGCACGAATTGCCCGCCGATCGCGCCGCTCCACTTGCCCTGCCGCGCCTGCACCGCCTCCAACCGCACCTCGATGCCCTTGTTGGCGAAACGGGTGCCGGCATCGCCGGGGTCGGCGCCGCCTTCGACATGGGCATAATCGGCATAGCCGCCGCGCAGATTGAGCCGCTCGAAGAAACCGCCGCCCAGTCCGATGCTGCCGCGCAGGTCGAACCGCGTCTGGCGCGCGTCGAGGAACACTTCCTCAGGTGGCCCGCTACCGGTGAGATCGAAGCGTGGAGGCACAGCATATTCGGTTTCGAGATGGCTGATCGCTGCGCCGAGCGTGTCTTCGCCCGAAATCCAGGCGATGCCTGCCGTGGCGATCTGCTGGCTGGCATTGCTGTTGGATGCGCCCGCGCCGCTGCGCCAGCGCGCGCACCGCCGGATCGGGGCTGGCCGCCGCGCGGGCGCGCAATGTCGGCGAGAGGATGAAGCCGCCGGTTCTGAGGTCCCCAGTGTCGAGCAGGTTGCCGCCCACCCGCAGCGCGATCCCGGGTGCAAGGCGCGCAGTGATCCCGGCGGCAAGGTTGCGCTCCCTGGCCGCAGTCGCGGCCCCGGCGACAATGTCTGCCGCAACCGGCGCATCCGGCACGCTGGTCGGCACCCGGCCATCAAGCACGTTGACCACGCCCCCGATCGCCGAAGGGCCAAATCGCAGCGCCGCAGGCCCGCGCACCACCTCGATCCGCTCGGCGGTCAGCGGGTCGATCGCCACGGCATGATCGGCCGAGGTGTTGGAGACGTCGAACGCACCGATCCCGTCGGTCAGCACCCGCACGCGCTCGCCCGTCAACCCGCGCAGCACCGGGCGCGAGGCATTGGGGCCGAAAGTCGCCGCCGACACGCCGGGGACGCGGGTGATGCTGTCGCCGATTTGCGGACGGGCGCTGCGCAGCAGATCGGCACCCTCAAGGATTGTGACCGGCGAGGCGACGTCGATCCGCTCGCGTGCGATAGTGGTGGAAACGACGATCTCGCTCACACCATCGTCACGACCCGGTCGGGGTTGTTCGCCTTCAGCCTCAGCCTCAGCTTCAGGCGCGGTGCCTGCCAGTGCAGGCACGCCGCCCAGCACCGTCCCCGCGAGCCACAGGGCACCCAGCCTCGCCATCCTGCGCGTCGCCATCCTGCGCGTCGCCATCGTATCAGGCCGGCATCGCGAGCAGTTGCAGGAATTCGGCGCGGGTCACCGGATTGTCGCGGAACTCGCCGAGCATCCGGGAAGTGGTCATCTGTACCCCCGGCTTCTTGATCCCGCGGGTGGTCATGCACTGATGCGCCGCCTGGATCACCACCGCCACCCCGCGCGGCTGGAGCGCGTCGTTGATGGCATCGGCGATCTGGCCCGTCAGCGTCTCCTGGATCTGGAGCCGCTTGGCATAGGCCTCCACCACCCGCGCCAGCTTGGAAATGCCGACCACGCGCCCGGCGGGGAGATAGGCGACATGCACCTTGCCGATGATCGGCACCATGTGATGCTCGCAATGCGATTCCAGCCGGATGTCGCGCAGCATCACGATTTCATCGTAGTGATTGGTTTCCTCGAAGGTGGTCTCCAGCATCAGCCGGGGATCGACGTCATAGCCGCCGAAGAATTCCTCGTAGGAGCGCACCACCCGGTCAGGCGTGCCGATCAGGCCTTCACGATCCGGATCATCGCCCGCCCATTCGATCAAGCAGCGCACCGCCGCCTCGGCGTCGGCACGAGTGCGCCGACGGGCGCGGGAGAGGGTTTCGGGAGCGTTCATGCAAGGGGCGCTTTCAGGAAGAGGGAGGTGATAGAAACCGGCTGGACGTGATGTTATAAAATCACTTAAAGGGAAAGCGCTGTTCGTCGGTTTGTTCCTGCCATCGGTCGATCGAGCCCCCGGGCAGCCGATCGGGATATTCGACCAAGCATGCACGATCTGGCGTTTCACGATGAGCCCGGCATGACCCTCACCGATCCGTCTGACACCACCACATGAACCCGCCAATGACCCCTGAGAGCCTGCGCTTTGCCGCGCGCGAAAGCGTCGAGATGATCGAGCTGGGCGATCAGCTCGCCCCGCGCTTCGATGCCGCCGGACTGATCCCGGTGATCACCTGCGAAGTGGAATCGGGCGACGTGCTGATGCTCGGCCACATGAGCCCCGAGGCCCTGCGCCTGACGCTCACGACCGGCGAGGTGCACTATTTCTCGCGCACCCGCCAGGCGCTGTGGCGCAAGGGCGAACATAGCGGTTTTGTGCATCGCCTCATCGAACTCAGGGTCGATGACGATCAGGACTGCCTGCTCGCCCGCGTCGCGCTGGAAGGGCCGGGATCGTGCCATGTCGGCTTCCATTCGTGCTTCTACCGCGCGGTTGACCGCGATGCGCTCGCCCCCGATGCGATCGTGCCGCTGCGCCGGATCGAAGACGAGGCAGCCTTTGATGCCGGGACGGTTTATGCGGGCCTGCCCAATCCGACTCTCATCTGACACCGGGAACCCCAGGCCGTGGCGCTGCTGACCTATCTCACCACCAATCACTTCGATTTCGGCGCGATTGCCAAGCTTGCTCCGGAGGCGGCGCGGCTCGGCATCACGCGGCCCTTGATCGCGACCGACGCGGGCGTGCGCGCGGCGGGGCTGCTCGACACGGTGATCGAGGCGCTGGGCCCGGTGGAGGCAGTGACAGTCTATGACGAGACCCCCGGCAACCCGACCGAGCGGGCGGTGCTGGCGGCGCTGGCGCTTTACGAAAGCACGGGGTGCAACGGCGTGATCTGCCTCGGCGGCGGATCGCCGATGGATCTGGGCAAGGCGGTCGCGCTGCTGGCGCGCTGCGGCGGGCCGCTAGCGCAATATGATCCGCTCGCAGGCGGGCGCGGCAAGGCGACCGACATCGCCCCGCTGATCGCCATTCCCACCACTTAGGGCGCGGGCAGCGAGGGCTCGCTCGGCTTTGTCATCATCATGGAGGATGGTCGCAAGCTGACCTTCGCCAGCCCGCTGTTCATCCCCAAGGTGGCGATCTGCGATCCCGATCTCACGCTCGGCCTGCCCGCGATGCTGACCGCCGCGACCGGGATGAACGCGATCACCCACTGCATCGAGGCCTTCCTCACCCCCACCGTCAATGGGCATCGCGCAATATCGGCGATGTCGAGGTGGAAGTGCGCAGCGCCTCGGACAGCTTCGAGACCGGGCCGCACAGCGGACGCACGTCGGTCGGCAGCACCCGCGTCGTGCGCTCCGCCGTGATCGAAAGCGACCTGCGTCTGCAGCCGCATCACGGTTTTCTGCAATTGCCCGATGCCTTGCCCGTGGGGCGGATCAAGCTGACGCGCGAGC
>JBJTSG010000113.1:0-11321 GCA_046076505.1 Erythrobacter sp.
GTTCGCCGGTCGCCCCGCGATCCTCGCCCATCTCGTGGCACGCTGGGGCGCCTATACCCGCGACGGCGACATGATCGGCGGCGACCTCCCCGGCTGGCTCGGCACGCTGTTCAGAAACCGCGGGATCAAGGCGCTCACCGCCCAGCGCGGCGAGTGCATCTATGCCGGGTGCCCGCATTACCGGAAGTGCTTCATCGAGCGCGCCGCGCGGGATTCCGCGCAGGCCGACCTCGTGATCGCCAACCACGCGCTCGTGATGGTCAACGCCGCGCGCGCGCGTGATCCGAACCAGCGCCCCACCCGCCTGATCTTCGACGAGGGCCACCACGTCTTCGATGCCGCGGATTCGACCTTCGCCGCGACGCTTTCCGGGCAGGAGGCGATCGAGCTCCGCCGCTGGATCATGGGGCCGGAGAAGGAATCGCGCGGGCGCAGGCGCGGCCTTGCGGCGCGGCTCGCCGACCTGGCAAGCTACGACGAGGCGGGGGCTGAGGCGATTGCGGCGGCCTGCAAGGCGGGGCAGCAGCTGCCCTCGGACGGATGGCTGCAACGGCTGGCCGAGAACGCGCCTTTCGGCCCGCTCGAAGCCCTGCTCGCGGCGGTGCGCACCGCCACTTATGCCCGCGACGAGAGCGGCGGGGTCGACGCGGGCTACGGGATCGAGACCGAGGCGGCAGGGCTCCCCGGCGAGGTGATCGAGGCCGCCAGCAACGCTGCCGAGGCGCTCGCAGCGATCCGCGTGCCGTTGATCCGGCTCGGCGGGCGTCTCGAGGCGATCCTCGCCGAACCGCCCGATTGGCTCGACGCGCAAGGGAGGGCGCGGATCGAAGGTGCGCGGTTCGCGCTGGCATGGCGGATTGAGCTGATTGCCGCGTGGGAAGCGCTGCTCGACCGGCTGGGCGGGCCGGCCGATCCCGAATTCGTCGATTGGCTCGCGGTCGACCGCTCCGAGGCGCGCGAGTTCGACGTCGCGATCCACCGCCGCTGGCTCGATCCGATGAAGCCCTTCGCCCGCGTTGTGCTCGAGCCTGCCCACGGGGTGATGCTGACCAGCGCGACGCTTACCGACCGGACCGAAGACGACGACCGTTGGGCCAGCGCCATTGCCCGTTCCGGCGCGGCCCATGTCGAAGTCGCGCCCCTGCTCTCGGCGGCGGAAAGCCCCTTCGACTATGCGGCGCGGGCCGAGGTGCTGATCGTCACCGACATCGCCAAGGGCGACCTCCCCGCGCTCGCCGGGGCCTATGCGCGGATCATCGAGGCTTCGGCAGGCGGCGTGCTCGGCCTGTTCACCGCGATCCGCCGCTTGCGCGCGGTCCACGGCCGCATCGCCGACCGCCTCGCCCGGGCGGGCCTGCCGGTCTATGCCCAGCATGTCGACCCGATCGACACCGGCACCCTCGTCGACATCTTCCGCGACGATCCGCGCGCGAGCCTGCTCGGCACGGATGCCTTGCGCGACGGGGTGGATGTGCCGGGGCACTCCCTCAGGTGCGTCGTCATGGAGCAGGTGCCCTGGCCCCGCCCCGACATCCTCCACAAGGCGCGGCGCCTCGCCGGGGGAGGCTCGGCCTATGACGACCGGATCATCCGCGCCCGTCTCGCACAGGCCTTCGGGCGGCTGATTCGCTCGAAGGACGACGCGGGCCATTTCATCGTCCTTTCGCCCGCCTTTCCCTCGCGGCTGCTCAGCGCCTTCCCGAAAGGGACGCCGGTGCTGCGCGTCACGCTCGATGAGGCTTTACAACGCCTCGCCGCTGGTGTTGGGGCGAATGTCGTGGGGGGGCACGCGACGATGCCAGCGAAAGACGCCTTGCAGCCATGAAGATCCTCGGCCTTCTGCGCCACGCCAAGTCCGACTGGGACGACGCCCACCAGCGCGATTTCGACCGCGGGCTGAACGCGCGTGGCCGCAAGGGCGCGGAGCTGATCGGCCAGCACATCCGCGACCACGGGGTGAAGTGGGACCGGGTGATCGCCAGTCCCGCGGTGCGCGTGAAGCTGACGATGGAGGGCGCGATGCCCGACGTGGAGCCGATCTACGACCAGCGGCTCTACCTCGCGAGCTTCGACACCATCGTCGAGACGATCGAGGCCCATGCCGGCGAAGGCGAGGACGAGGCGAAGGCGATCCTCATTTCGGGCCACAATCCGGGCCTCCAGGACGTGCTCCTCGAACTGGTCGCGCCCGGGAAGGAGAACGCGCTGTTCAAGGAGGCCGTCGTCAAGTTCCCGACCGCCGCCTACGCGGTGCTCGAATGCGATGTCGCGCACTGGAGCGAATTGAAGCGCTACTGCGCGGAGCTGGTGCACTTCGCGCGGCCCCGCGATCTCGACCCGGCCTTGGGGCCGCAGGACTAGGCCAGCAGCTTCCGCGGGCCGGGGCCTTCCTCGGCGAGCTGGTCCTGCGGGTTCCAGATCGCGCAATGCGAGAGGCTGAGGCAGCCGCAGCCGATGCAGCCGTCGAGGCGGTCGCGGGTGCGGATCAGGCTTGCGATCTGTTCGTCGAGCCGCGCGCGGACCCGTTCGCTGATCGCCTCCCAGTCCCTGGCCGTGGGCGTGCGCCCCTGCGGGAGCTTGGCGAGCTCCGCCTCGATCTCGCCCAATGACAGCCCCAGCCGCTGGGCGATGAGGAGGAAGGAGAGGCGCCGGGTGTCCGAGCGCAGGAAGCGCCGCTGGTTACCGCCGGTGCGCACCGGCTCGATCAGGCGCTTGTCCTCGTAGAAGCGGATTGCCGAGACGGAGAGGCCGGTGCGGCGCGCGATCTCGCCGATGGGGATGAGGTCGGAGGGCCTGAGACGCGGGGTCGGCATGGGTGTGCTCCGATAAAGCTTGACCTCAAGTTAGGTTGAGATCGCAACCTCGGCAAGTTGATTGATTCGCTCCCGGCTCCGGGTGTTTTTTGATCAACTTGCAAAAGGAGCCTTGCCCATGCCCAACGGCCGTCTCGAGCACGTCAACATCACCGTCAGCGACCCCGAACCCTCCGCCGCCCTGCTCCAAAAGCTGTGCGGCTGGCACGAGCGCTGGCGCGGGCCCTCGCAGCTCGGCGGGTGGACGATCCATGTCGGGGGCGAGGCGGATTACCTTGCGGTCTACACCCGCGACGTGCTGGCCGCGGAGCGTTTTGCCAAGGGCGTGCCGATGAACCACATCGGTCTGGTGGTGGACGACCTCGACGCGGCCGAGGCGGTGGTCGTGGCTGCGGGGCTCGAGCCCTTCAACCACGCCGAATACGAACCGGGGCGCCGCTTCTACTTCTTCGACTGGGACGGCATCGAATTCGAGGTGGTGAGCTATGCCTAGAGCAGGCTCTGCTGCACCGCGCTGCCCTTCGCCCAGGGCTCGCTCGTCCGGTCGATGGCGAGCGGGCCGGGCCAGGGGCGGATGAGCGCGAAGGCCTCCTCCGGCGAGCCCGCCAGCCAGCGCGCCTGATCCTCGGGCGCAAGCAGCACCGGCATCCGTGTGTGCACCGCGGCGGCGTGACAGCCCTCGGTGTCGGTCATCACCATCGCATAGGCCGCGCCCCATTCCGCGGTCGGGCGCCATACGCCGGCGACGGCGAAAAGCGGCGTGTCGGGGAGCGACAGCCAGGTGCGGGTCATGCGGCCCTTCGGCCCCTCCGCCTCGGCCCATGAGTCCAGCGGAATGAGGCAGCGGCGATGTTCGAAGGCGTGGCGCCAGAAGCTCCCCGAGAGCTTGTCCTCGCGCGCGTTGTTGACCGGCCTCGGCTTCAGCTTCTGCCCTTTGGCGCCGGTGAGCACGAGGGGAAAGCCCCAGGTCATTGTCCGCACCTCGCCCTCGGCGACCACCAGCCCGGGGTAACCGGGATAGACCTCCGCGCCGAAGTTCGCGCCGGTCGCGGCCTCCACCGCCTCGAACCATCGTGCGACTTCGGTCACATTCTTGGTCATGCGGTAGAGGTTGCACATCTCAGGCGTTCCCGACCACGAAGCACGCCGCCGCCATCAGCGCGCCCGCCCAGCGGTTGGCGCGGAACCGGGCGAGCGGGTTGGCAGGATCTGCGGCATCGAGGGTCGCGACCTGCCAGGCGAGGTGCCCCGCCACCGGCAGCAGCGCGAGCAAGGCCAGCAAGTCGCCGCGATAGAGCCAGAAGCCCAGCCCCCACAGCAACACCGCGGCCGCATAGAAGGCGGCGATCCCGGTCGTCACCCGCGAGCCCATCGCCAGCGCCGAGCTTCGGATCCCGACCATCGCGTCGTCCTCGCGGTCCTGGAGGGCGTAGATCGTGTCGTAGCCGATGACCCAGCAGATGCACCCGGCATAGACCGCCGCGAGCGCGTCCCAGTTGTCCCAGCGCAGTTCGCTCCAGCCGACCAGCAGGCCCCAGTTGAACACCATCCCCAGCCATGCCTGCGGCCACCAGGTGATGCGCTTCATGAAGGGATAGGCGGCGACGAGGGCAAGGCTGCCGAGCGCGACGGCCTGCGCCTCGAGCCGCAGTTGCAGCAGCACCACAAGGCCGACGAGGCACAGCGCGACGAGCCACGCCCAGGCGAGCCGCTTGGACACCCGCCCGCTCGCCACAGGGCGCAGCGCCGTGCGGGCCACCTGCCGGTCGAGATCGGCATCGACGATGTCGTTGTAGACGCACCCCGCCCCGCGCATGGCGATGGAGCCGACGAGCAGCCAGGCAAGCAGCACGGGCTGCGGCCCCGCGCCCGCCAGCCACACGGCGAACACGCAGGGCCAGAACAGAAGCCACCAGCCGATCGGCCGGTCGAAACGGGCGAGCAGGGCAAGGTCACGCGGTAGCTGCGGCAGCCGCGCGACGATGCCGCGATATTCGGTGTCGGGGACGATCGGGTGGTTCACCCGATCACCTTAGCCGAGGTCGATCAGAAGTTCACTACCGAGACGCTGAGCTGGTAGGGATAGGCCTTACCGTTGGTCTCGGCCGCACCCATCAGATAGACGCGGATGGTGTAGTCGCCCTTCACCGTCCTGATGCCGGTCGCGGTGGTGCCCGAGACCGAGCTGTTGAACACCGCCTCGCCCGTGCTGCCGGGAGGCAGGATGTTGAAGTTCACCGAGCTGCCGCCGGTCAGCGAAACGCCGAGGTTCTGGCCGTTGCCGACGCCCAGCTTGTAGTCGCGGTATGCCTTGCCCTTGATCGTGCCCTTCACCGAGGCATTGTCGTTGCCCTTGGCGAAAGCGATGCGCGAGACGACCTGCGCCACCGCCGGTGCGGCGACCGCGGTGCCAATGATCGCGAGGCCGGCGAGGCTCGCCAGAATACGGTTTTTCGTCATTATGCCCTCCCAATTCGCGGGCGGCGAATCGCCGCCCTCGGCACAGCATATCATCTGATCGACCGGTTGCAGCCGTTTCGGCAGGTCCTCGTGCTTTAGCCAGGCGAGCCTTCGTCCCCGGCCCGCGCCGCGCGCCAACCGAGGAGGGCGAGAACGAGCATCGCGGCATTCCCGGCAAGGTCGAGCATCCCGACCGAATTCAACACCGGCTCGCGCACGTGGAACCACCAGTCGAAGACGAAGAACGGCAGCAGCATAGCCGCGAAGACGAGGAACCCCCGCGCGCTCCACCGCACCACGAGCGCCATCAGCCCGAACAGCACCGCCTGCGCGCCGAAGCAGGCGAGCGCGAAACGTGCGAGGAAGCCGGTGTCGCGGTAGGCCGGGGTGACGGCAAGTTCGATCACGCTCGCCGGCGACAACAGCGCCCATCCGCCAAGCAGCAGGAACACGGCGGCGATCAGGCGTTGAGCGGTGAGAGCGGTCATCCCTTGCCTGCTAGCCGCGCGAGAGCCTAGGGGGAGGTCATGCCCGCGACCCCCGCCTGGCCCCCCAAGAGCGCGCCGCGCCTGTTCGTCTCCGAAGCCCTGGCGACGGGCGCCGCGGTGCGCATCGAGGGGAACCCGGCGCACTACCTCGCGCGGGTGATGCGGGTGGTCGCGGGGGACACTGTCATCCTGTGCGACGACATGACCGGGGAGTGGGCCGCGCGCGTCGCCGAAGTGGGCAAGCGCGACGTGCTGCTCGACATCGCCGAACTGCTGCGGGTGCGCGAGGCGGTGCCCGACCTGTGGCTGTGCCCGGCGCTCCTCAAGAAGGACCGCTTCGATCTGGTGCTCGAGAAGGCGACCGAACTTGGCGCCGCGCGCATCCAGCCGCTCCTCACCCGGCGCTGCGTCGCGGACAAGCTCAACCTCGAGCGCGCGCGGGCGATCACCGTGGAGGCGGCCGAGCAATGCGCGCGCACGGCCCTGCCCGAACTCGCCGAACCGCTGAAGCTCGAAGCGCTGCTGGCAAGCTGGCCCGAGCACCGCGCCCTGTTCTTCGCCGACGAGAACGGGGGAGAGCCCGCCGCCGACGCCTTCGCTGCCCACATCGGCCCGGCGGCGATCCTCACCGGCCCCGAGGGCGGTTTCGACGAAGCCGAGCGCGCGAGCATCCGCGCCCACCCCGCCGCGCGCCCCGTCAGCCTCGGCCCGCGCATCCTGAGGGGCGAGACAGCCGCCCTCGCCGCGCTTGCCGTGTGGATGGCGCAGGCCGGCGACTGGTAACCGCGCCGCCTGCGTTCGCGAAGTCGCGAGACATTTCGGCTTCGCTCCGGGAAACGCGAAACAGGCTTCCCACCGGCATATCGGTTTTCTAAGGCAACGGGCCACAAGAGGGGCCTTACCGGCAATGAGCACACGCGAAGCATCCACGGCCGACGATCCGGTGATCGAAAGCTTCGAGCAGCTCCTTGCGCCGATGATCGGCGGCGAGAAGCCGGCCGAACGCTGGCGCATCGGCACCGAGCACGAGAAGCTGGTGTTCCGCACCGCCGACCACCGCGCGCCCGCCTATGACGAGCCCGGCGGCATCCGCGACCTGCTTGCGGGGCTGGAGACGTTCGGGTGGACCCCGGTCGAGGAAGGCGGCAAGGTCATCGCCCTGAAGGGTGCGGACGGGGCGATCAGCCTCGAGCCCGCAGGCCAGCTCGAACTGTCGGGTGCGCCTTTGGAGAACCTCCAGCAGACCTGCGAGGAGACCGGGCGACACCTGGCGCAGGTCAAAGAGATCGGCGAGGCGCTCGGGCTGGGCTATCTCGGGCTCGGCATGTGGCCGGACAAGACCCGCGAGGTGCTGCCGATCATGCCCAAGGGTCGCTACGCAATCATGCTGCGGCACATGCCGCGCGTGGGCAGCATGGGCCTCGACATGATGCTGCGCACCTGTACCATTCAGGTTAATCTCGACTATTCTTCTGAAGCCGATATGGTGAAGAAGTTCCGCGTCGGCCTCGCGCTTCAGCCGCTCGCCACCGCGCTTTTCGCCAATTCGCCCTTCAAGGAGGGCAAGCCCAACGGCTTCCTCTCCTACCGCTCGCACATCTGGTCAGACACCGATCCGGCGCGGACGGGCATGCTGCCCTTCGTCTTCGAGGAGGGCTTCGGCTACGAGCGCTGGGCGCACTACATGCTCGACGTGCCGATGTATTTCGTGTTCCGCGACGGCAAGTACATCGATGCTGCGGGGCTCAGCTTCCGCGACTTCCTCGAAGGGAAGCTTTCCGTTCTCCCCGGCGAGCGGCCGACCCAGAGCGACTGGTGGGATCACCTCTCGACCGCCTTCCCCGAGGTGCGCCTCAAGTCCTTCCTCGAGATGCGCGGCGCCGACGGCGGGCCGTGGAGCCGCATCTGTGCGCTGCCCGCCTTCTGGGTGGGCCTGCTTTACGACCAGACCGCGCTCGATGCCGCCTGGGATCTCGTCAAGCATTGGACGGTTGCGGAACGCGAGGCGCTGCGCTCCGCCGCGCCGAAGCTCGCGCTCGACGCTCCCGTTCCCGGCGGCGGGACACTGCGCGACATCGGGCGCGAGGCGCTGAAAATCGCCCATGGCGGCCTTGCGGCGCGCGCGCGGCTCAACGCGGCCGGGGACAACGAAACCGGCTATCTCGAGACGCTCGACGAGATCGTCGCCAGCGGCAAGGTGCCGGCGCAGAGGTTGCTCGACCTCTATCACGACGAATGGAACGGCGACATCACCCGCGTCTACGAACAACATTTCTGAAGGGAGAAGGCCAAGATGCTGATCGTGCTCGCGAAAGCGCAAGTGGGTGCCGGCGCGATGGAGGCCGCCAAGGCCGCGATCGCCGCGATGGTCGCGGCCTCCAACGCGGAGGAAGGCTGCATAGAATACGCCTTCACCGAGGACCTGCTCCAGCCCGGCACCATCCACATCGTCGAGAAGTGGCGCGACGAGGCGGCGCTCGCCGAGCACTTCGCGACGCCGCACATGGCCGCCTTCGGCGCGGCGATCGCGGGGCTCGACTTCAAGGTGATCGAGGCGATCAAGTACCACGCCGATGAAGGCGCAGCCGTGATGTGAACCTACTCGGCGGGGTGCGCCTGCGCCTCGCCGGCAGCTTCGACCGCGCCGCCCGTCAGCCGTTTCTTGAGCCGTGCGAGCGGCGCGGTGACGAGCCCGTGCTCTTCCATGTACGCGTGGTATTCCCGGTACTTCGGGTCCTCGGCAAGGAGGTGCGCTTCCTCGGTCCGGGCGCGCCAGTAGTAGATGGCGTTGACCGCGAGCAGGAACACCGAATTGCGCAACCCGTCGAGCCATGTGCCGCTCGTCACCAGAAAGGGCATGACCGAGGCCCACCAGAACAGGTTCTTGGCGAGGTATGCCGGGTGGCGGGTGAAGCGGTAGGGGCCGTTGGTCAGCACCCCGCGGTAGGTGAGGTTCGAGAAGCGGATCCCGAACACCACCGTCGCCCAGGCGTAAATGCCTGTCAGCACTACGAGAATCCCGCCCCACGCCCAGAGCAGCGCGTCGCTCCCGGCCAGCCAGTGCGCCCAGCCGGGGGTGGCGAATTCATAGCTCAGGATCTGCTGGTCGGGGCCGATGATCCCCCACACGAAGGGCGGATAGCACAGGAGCGCGGCGAGCCAGCCGGCGAGGAAGGGATTGCCCGAGCGGATGTGCGAATCCAGCGGCCTGAGGGTGCACAGGTAACCGACGGTGCCGATCTGCACGTCGACAAGGAACAGCAGCGAGACCAGCAGCAGGACGAATTCGACAGGATTCTGAACCAGTTGCGCGAGGTCGGCGGTCACCACCTGGTTGAAGCCGGGGGGCAGGATCGAGATCATGAAGGCCCCGAAAAAGCCCTTGATCGCCCACGCGCGCCAGTGCTTGGCGATTGCCGCAGCATCCCAATGGTCGCGTCCCGCAATCCCGCCGCCGACGACGAAGGCGCCGAAATGGAAGGCGCCGTCGCGCGGTTCCACCATGAAGCGATCGAGCCAGATGACGTAGGGGACCGAGAGCATCACCAGCGGGATGATCGCGCCGCTGAGAATCTCCATTGCGAACAGATAGTTACCTGACCAATACCAACGTCCCAGCGCATAGAAGGCGGCGAGCAGCGCCCAGGTCGCCCACAGCCCGACGAGCTTGACGACGGCGACGGGGAGCACCTCGGGCAGCGGGCGCCTGAGGCTCCAGTCGAGCCCGGTGGAGGGCCTGAGGTGCACCTTGTCGACGAGGAGCGACCAGGCGGCCATCGGCACGGCGCTGAAGACGATCCCCGCGAGCGCCGCGTAAGGGCCTGACAACACGCCCCTTTCCGCCGACAGTGCACCGCCGAGGCCGAGCGCCTCGGCGATCGCCGGATAGGATCGGCAGAACAGGACCCACAGCGCCAAGCCCAGCAGTCCCGCAAGGCCGACGCCCGCGGAGACGTCGCTCGGCGGCGGCGCGACGGGAGGTTGTCGGAAAGGCGAGGACGGCGCGGTCATGGCCATCCTGCCCTACAGGACAAGGGTTAACAGCTCGGCAAGAGCGCTCCTGAACGCGGCAAACGGGGGTCTGAGACGGGTTTTGGAGGGGTCTCCGGGGGGTTTAATCCCCGCTTGTCACAAATCCCCTGTCGGACCTCACCGGAACGCGGTGATCGTCCCGCTGTCGTCCAACACGTAGAGCACCCCGTCCGCCACCACCGGCGCGAGGCTCACGGGCTGGCCGATGTCGGCGAACATCGCCGCCGAGCCTTCGCCCGCGCTGACCCGCCACAGCTCGCCGCGCGAGCTCGCCACCCACAGCTGGCCGCCGGCGAGCACCGGGCCGGTCCAGAAGATCGGCCCCTTCTTGTCCTCCTCGTCGCGGTAGCGCTGGAGCTGGGTGATCCAGCGCACCCGCCCGCTCGAGCGGGCGATGGCGAGCAGGCGCGCGTCGTCGGTGAGGGTGAAGATCCACTCGCCCGCGATCGCCGGGGTGGAGATGCCGGCGAGGTTCAGTTCCCAGATGCGCTGGCCGGTGACCAGTTCGTAGGCGGCCATGCGCCCGCCCTGCCCCAGCGCGTAGACGCGGCCCGAATCGATGATCGGATCGGCGTCGATGTCGGTGATCGAGCCCACAGATGTCGAGATGTTGGTGCGCGCCAGCGCGTCCGACCACAGGCTGCGGCCGTTCTCATAGCGATAGGCGGTAAGCTCCCCGCTCGAATAGCCGGCGACGATCGAACCCTGCCCGGCGGCGGGCGCGGCGACGCCGAACACGCCCGACTGGGTGTTGGAGCCGCTTTCGTCCCAGACCAGCGAGCCGTCCTCGATCTTGAGCGAGATGAGCTGGTTGTCCTGCGTCATCACGAACAGCTGGCCGAAGGCGATGGTGGGCGATCCGCGCAAGGGCCCGGCGGGCTTGACCTTCCACAGCACTTCGCCGGTGTCGGCGTTGAGCGCCTTCACTTCGCCCACGCCGTTGGTGGCGTAGAGCTTGCCGCCGTCATAGCTGACCCCGCCGCCGAAGGCCGAGGGCGCCTGGTCCTTGGTCATCTCGTCGTCGCCGCGCGCCCACAGCCGGGCGCCGGTGTTCTTGTCGAAGGCGACGATCACGCCGTCGGTGCCCTCGGCGAAGAGCTTGCCGCCGCCGATCACCGGCGCTGCGGCGAGGCGCATCCGGTTGGTGGAGCCGGCGATCTTCGCGGTCCAGATGCGCGACGGCGTCTCCGACAAGGCGAGGTGGCCGTAGGACTTGCTGGCCGATCCGCCGGCCTGCGCCCATTCGCTGTTGCTGCGGGCCGGGGGCAGCACCACCGAGACCGCGGCGAGCGCCGGGTCGACCTCGGCGCCGCTCTCGATGCGGCTGAGGATCGGCATCCGGTTGCCGATGGTCGGCGTGGTCTTGTCCTTGCCGCCGCCGAACAGACCGCCCTTGCAGCCTGTCAGCCCGGCCGCGAGGACGCCGGCCATCAGGGCCGCGCGCAGCAGTTTGGTCTTGGTCATCGTCTCGGTTCCCATCCCTCGTCCTATTCGGCCGCCGCGGTGCTCGCCGCCGCGCCGCGCTCGC
>JBJTSG010000114.1:0-3167 GCA_046076505.1 Erythrobacter sp.
GTGTTGAAGCACACCTCGCCGACGCTCGCACCGACATGGCCGAAGCCCCTGCCCCACAGCACCATGCCATCGGCCAGGACGAGGACTCCCGTCGCCCCTGAAGGTTGCGCGCGAGAGGGTGCGGGGTCGGCCATGGGGCGCTCCGTTGATGGTGTTACCGGCGATGGTGCTAAGTTTTGCCCGCTAGGCCTCGCCGCCCCCCGCGTCAACCTAGGCGTGGCGCTTGATTTGGGTTAGGGGCGCCGGCCACGAACCCCTTCCACAGGAAAAGATGTGATGATCCGTGACGATATCAAGGCCGCCACCATCGCGGCGATGAAGGCGGGCGAGAAGGACCGCACGGCCGCGCTCCGCCAGATCGCGGCCAAGATCAAGGACCGCGACATCGAGGAACGCACTGCGTCGAAGCCCACGCCCGACGACGAACTGGTGGTGAGCGTGCTCCAGAAGATGGCCAAGCAGCGCCGCGAATCGATCGAGATGTACGACAATGGCGGCCGCGCGGAGCTCGCCGCGGTCGAGCGCGCGGAGCTCGCCGTGATCGAGGAATTTCTGCCGCAGATGATGGACGAGGCCGCCACCCGCGCGGCGATCGAGGCGATCAAGGCGGAGACCGGCGCGTCTTCGATGAAGGACATGGGCACGGTCATGGCCGAACTGAAGGCCCGCCACGGCGCGGTGCTCGACGGGAAGCTGGCGAGCGGACTGGTGAAGGCGGCGCTTTCTTGATTGTTTGCGTGCCCGCCTCTGCGGGCACATCCTCGGCGAGTCTCCGTCGCTTCGCGCCGGATCGCCTGCGGCTCGCGCGCGTGCGCTCGCGGCCCGTCCTTTGGCGGGCCGAGGAGTGCACTTAGCTAGGATTGTCGTACTATCCACACGGGGTGCACAGTGACTTTGCCCTCCGCCTCGACACGTGGCCGTTGGAAGACCAATAAATCCCCATGGCGATCACCCCGCAATGGAAGGACGAGCTGCGTGCGCGAATCACGCTGTCCTCGCTTGTCCAGCGGTCGGTGAAGCTGACCCGGGCGGGGCGCGAATGGAAGGGGTGCTGCCCTTTCCACGACGAGAAGACGCCGAGTTTCTACGTCAACGACCAAAAGGCCTTCTACCACTGCTTCGGCTGCGGGGCGCATGGCGATGCGATCAGCTGGATGGTGGACCAACAGGGCCTCGCCTTCATGGACGCGATCAAGGAGCTGGCCGGAATGGCCGGGATGGAGGTCCCTGCCCCGGACCCCATAATGGCGAAGAAGGCTGAACAGCGAGCCGGCCTCATCGATGTGACCGAAGCGGCGCAGCGCTTCTTCGTCGAGAGCCTCGCCGGGCCAAGCGGCAACGCGGCGCGCGAATATCTCCAGCGGCGCGGGTTCTCGCCAGCCACCATGCGCGAGTTCGGCTTTGGCTGGGCGCCCGATGACCGTCAGGCACTCCCCCGCGCCTTGTCGGGCTTCGGCGAGGACATGCTCGAGGGCGCGGGGATGCGCGCGGCGAACGAACAGGGCGAGCGCTACGACCGCTTCCGGGGCCGCGTGATGCTCCCCATCCAGGACGCGCGCGGGCGGGTGATCGCCTTCGGGGGGCGAATCCTCGACAAGCGGGAGGGGGTCGCGAAATACCTCAACTCCCCCGACACCGAGCTCTTCGACAAGGGCCGCACGCTTTACAACCTTCACCGTGCCGCACCGGCCTCGCGCCAGAGCGGCCGGGTGGTGGTGGTCGAGGGCTACATGGACGTGATCGCCCTTGCCAATGCGGGGATCGCCGATGCGGTCGCGCCGCTCGGCACCGCGCTCACCGAGATGCAGCTCGAGATGCTGTGGCGCATGGTCGAGGTGCCGGTTCTGTGCTTCGACGGGGATGCGGCGGGCCAGCGTGCGGCGATGCGGGCAATTGCGCGGGCGCTGCCGATGCTGGCGCCGATGCGCTCGCTTGCGATCGTGCGGCTGCCCGCCGGGCTCGACCCCGACGACCTCATCAAGGCGCGCGGCAAGGGCGCGATGGAAGAGCTCCTCGCGCAGCCCGCGAGCCTCATCGACATGCTCTGGGAGTTCGAGCGGGATGCGCAGCCCCTCGCGACGCCCGAGGCCAAGGCCGGGCTGAAGGCGCGGCTCATGGCGCATGTCGAGACCATCGCCGACCCCGAGATCAAGAGCCTGTACCGACGCGAATTGTCCGACCGCTTCTCGGCCTTCGCCTATCCGCCCCGTCCACCCCGCCCCGCCATGCAGGCCCGCCCGCAGCCCGGCCAGCGCGGCGGCTGGCGAGGCGCGCCGATACCGCCGCCCGGGCTCTCCGAGGAGGCGCGCGAACGGCTCGCGGCGATCATGGCCGGAGCGCAGCGGCAGGGGCTGATGGCGGCGGTACTGGCCGGCCTCGCCCGCTATCCGGGGCAGATCGCGCGGCATTCCGAGGCGCTCTCGGCCCTCGCGCGGCACGACCGCCAAGCCGCACCTGTCATCGAATCGCTCTTCGAGCTTGCGGAAACGCTTGATTCGCGCGTGCCTGTCGCCATATGCACCACCACGCAAGGCCAACCCGCCCCGTCGGCAGATATCCGCTACGCCTTTCTCGATGAAGGCACCGATCCCGACGCCGCGTGCGAGGAACTGGCTGAAGCTGTGTCGCTGCTGGTCGAAAGGCCGGCACTTGAGGCTGCGCTTGCGGCCACGATCGGTCGTTTCGACAGCGATCCGGAGGGATCGTTTGCCGAGCAGACGCGTTTGCGAGCGCAGCTCATCGCGGTCGAGGAAAGATTGAAGGCCTTCGGGCGCCGCAAGGCGGCACCGCTGGCCGGGACGGACGACACCGCCTGACCGGGCGGACACGGGATTAACGGGCGAGGCCTCGCGCAAGGCCGGCGCCCCTGACAACGGAACAGTACGCATATATGGCCGAGAAGGAAGATGCCCCGCTGATCGACCTCAACGAGGCTTCGATCAAGAAGCTGATCAGCAAGGCGAAGAAGCGCGGCTATGTCACCTATGACGAGCTGAACGAGGCGCTGCCCTCGGGCGAGATGAGCCCCGACCAGATCGAGGACATCCAGACCGCACTCTCCGAAATGGGCGTGCAGATCGTCGAAAGCGACGAGGACGCCGAGGCCGAGGCCGAAGACCGTGAGGACGGCGAGGCCGAGGACATCGTCGCCGAGGACGATGACGAGG
>JBJTSG010000115.1:0-3548 GCA_046076505.1 Erythrobacter sp.
CCTCAAGACCTTCGTCACCGACCGCGCCGGCCACGACCGCCGCTACGCCATCGACGAAACCAAGGCCCGCAGCGAACTCGGCTACGCCCCCGCACACGGCTTTGAAACCGGCCTCAGACAAACCCTGCTCTGGTACCTCGAAAACCAGAACTGGTGGCGACCGTTGGTCAAGGGCCAGGCCTAGGACTGCCGGAGCGCTCGCTCGGCGATCGGTTCAACGCTCAACGGCTTGGACGCTGCTCGGGTGTAACGCGATACAATGATGGAAATCTGCGGCGACGGACCGCCGGCGTCGGCCTTGGCGTTGGCATCGCAGGCGCAGATGGGCTAGCGCTTCTCGCCATCGGAAGGGGACAAAGGTTGTATGCAGATCAATCCGGTGATCTTGTGCGGTGGAAGTGGCACCCGCTTGTGGCCGCTCAGCCGCGCCGCTCTGCCAAAGCCGTTCCTGCCCCTGATAGGGGACGGAACCTTGTTCGAGCAGACCATCCAGCGCTTCGCCGGCGACGCGCGGTTTGCGCCGCCGACCGTGGTGGCGGGAGCGATTCATGCCGATCTCGTCACCCCCAAGCTCGGAGATGCACCCGGTGCCCGGCTCGTGATCGAGCCCGAGGGCCGGAATACCGCTCCGGCCATCGCCGTTGCGGCGGCGCTGATGCCCGAGGATGCGGTGATGCTGGTCTGTCCGAGCGATCACCACATAGCCGACAGCGACGCGTTTCGCGCCGCCGCCTTCGCCGCGGCGGAACTGGCTCGCCAGGACTACCTCGTCGCTTTCGGGATCGCGGCCGACCGGCCCGAAACCGGCTACGGCTACCTGCGCCGGGGCGAACCTCTGCCGGGGGGATTCGCGATCCGGACCTTCGTCGAGAAGCCCGACCGCGAGCGCGCGCAGGCCTATCTCGAGAGCGGGGACTACAGCTGGAACGGGGGCATCTTCGCTTTTCGCGCGGGACACTTCCTTGCCGAACTCGCCATGCACCGTCCTGACATGGCGCGCCTCGTCGCTGCGTCCGTTGCCGAAGGGAGAACCGAGGCGGCCATCTTCCATCCTGCGCCCGCACCTTTCACCGCGATCGCCAAGGAATCGGTCGACTACGCGGTCATGGAGAATACCCGGCGTGCGGCCATGGTCACCGTCGACATGGGCTGGTCGGATATCGGCAGCTGGGCGGCTGTTGCCGACGCCCTTTCCGGAGAGGCGGACGAGGCGGGCAACATCAAGTCCGGCGACGTCGATCTCGTCGGGTGCCACGGCGTCTTTGCGCTAAGCGACGGCCCGCGAATCTCGGCAATCGATCTCGACGACGTGTGCATCATCGTGTCCGGCGGCGAAGTGCTCGTGACCACCCGCAAGGGCGCGCAGGCGGTTGGCAACTTGCCGCGCGCGGCGCTCCAGTGAACACTCAGACCTTCGCGCCCCGCTTGCTGCCGACCCGGATGGTCGCGAAGGTCTGGGGCCGTGACTCGCTGCCCCCGCCTTTCGAAACGGCTACGGGCGAGCGGATCGGCGAGATCTGGTTCGAGCCAGCAACGGAACTGCCCCAGGTGCTGGTGAAATACCTGTTCACCTCGGAAAAGCTCTCGGTCCAGGTCCACCCCTCCGCCGCGCAGGCCCTGCCGGGCGAAGCCGGGAAGGAGGAATGCTGGCTAGTGCTCGACGCCGAGCCCGATGCCCGGCTCGCGATCGGCTTCGAACGCGATATGACCGCCGCGGAGCTCGAGGCTGCCGCGCGCGACGGTTCGATCGAGACGTGCCTAACTTGGTACCTCGCTCGCCCTGGCGACTTCTTCTACCTTCCCGCCGGGACCGTGCACGCGATCGGTGCGGGCCTTGCGCTGGTGGAGGTCCAGCAGGCAAGCGACACGACATTCCGGCTCTACGATTATGGTCGGCCCCGCGAGCTCCATCTCGAGCGGGGATTGGCGGTGGCGAGCAGGACGCCGCATCCTCCCCGGCATCGCCGGGCTGTCTCTGCCGGGCCTGTGCTGGTCGATGGCCCGCACTTCCGACTCGAGCGCGTCGAGGGTGTTCCTGGGGACGGCGTGCGTGCGGCCCATGGGGGCGTGCTGCTGGCCCTGCCGCTCGAGGGGGAGATCGCTGCGCGCGACAGCCAGGTCCGCGCCGCAGCGGGACAGTGCCTCATCGCCGCCCATATCGATGCGCTCGATTTCACTCGCGCCGTCGTCACCCTGCTGATCCGGACTGGCTGATGCGGGCGAGGTCTGTATCCCTCAAGCGGAGGCGAGAACCGCAGTCTCTGCCGGCTCCGTGCCTGCGAAATTGGAAGGCAACACCGCCTTCCCGGCCACACCCGTCTGCAGGTGGCAAGAAGGGCCGCGCAAACCCGATTATGCGTTAATGTGCAAGTACATCCCTTGTCGTCTTGAGCGAATTTGCGGAAGAACGCGCTCGGGAAGAGACCCATGAAGAGAATCCTGGTGACTGGTCATGCGGGTCTACTCGGTTCACACCCTATTGATCGCCTGATTGCATGCGGCGATGACGTGTTGTATCTCGATAACTTCTATGCTTACTCCAAGCGGACCCTCGCTCAACTCATGAGCGTGCCGTCCTTCGAGCTTCTAGGGTCCATACCCAATCAGCCCCTTGAAAATCGCCGCGCACTTTGGTTCAGGGAGCCTCTGCTGTTCAGGAAGCTGCTTGGAATGTCGCGTGCGCTGTTCTGGTTGTCGGATGAGGCTTGGGCTGCGATCGAGCCGCACTTGCCGAAGAACCAGCCTGGAGCGCGACGGGTCGATGATCGGCGGGTGATCTCTGGCATCATTCACATGCTGAAGTGCGGTGGTCGCTGGGCCGATTGCCCTTCGGAATACGGCCCTTCGACGACGGTCTATAATCGCTGGAACCGGTGGAGCCGTCGGGGCGTCTGGACTGGTATCCTTGCGGTTCTGACCGATAAAGGCTGGCTTGCCGAGACCGGGCAGATCGACAGCAGCTACATCAAGGCCCACCGTTCTGCCGGTGGTGCAAAAGGGGGGCGCGGGCCAATGCCATTGGCATCTCGCGCGGGGGTCGAACGACCAAGACCCACGCGCTTGTCGATGTCCTCGGGCGACCACTCCGCCTCGTCCTGACGCCCGGCAACACCTCGGATGTGAAAGGGGCTGATCTGCTGATCGGTGAGCCCATCGGCATGAAGCGTATCATCGCCGACCGTGGCTATGGTGCGAACCGCATCAGGGTTGCCTTGCGTGAGCAGGGAACGATCCCGGTCATCCCCGGGCGCCGCAACCGCAAGGGCCCGATCCAGTATGGCGAACGCCGCTACAAGGACCGCTGGCGCGTGGAGGCCATGTTCTGCCGCCCCAAGGACTTCCGCCGCAGCGCAACCCGCTACTACAAACTCGCCAGAAATTTCCTGTCAGCCGTAAGCTTCGCTGCCGCCGTCGCATTCTGGCACTGAACGAGTCTGGACCCAAAGGCACGATGTTTGCTTTCCGCCCTAGGTTAAGGTCGATCAGATGTACAACCTGACATGTCCTGCAAGTCCGATCCGTTGTCAGAACGACGCCGACAGACGACG
>JBJTSG010000116.1:0-2649 GCA_046076505.1 Erythrobacter sp.
TCTCCGCGGTCTCGGGTGACCGGCTCGAACAGGCGGTGGTGTTCAACCTCGAAAACATCGCCACCATCGTTCCCTCGGTGACCTTCCGCAAGGGCACCACCAACGCCAACAGCGCGATCGTGATGCGCGGCGTCGGCACCATCTCCTTCGCGATCGCTGCCGAGCCCAGCGTGTCCACCGTTGTCGACGGCGTGGTGCTGAGCCGTTCGGGCCAGGCCTTCGCCGAACTCGCCGACCTTGAACGCCTCGAAGTGCTGCGCGGGCCGCAGGGCACGCTGTTCGGCAAGAACGCAAGCGCCGGCCTCATCAACATCGTCTCGAAGGGCGGCACGAAGGACTTCCAGGCCGAGGCGCTCGCCGAAGCCTTCGAGGGCAACGAATACCGCCTGCGCGCCGCGATCTCCGGCCCGCTCGCCGAGAACCTCACCGCCCGCCTGACCGGCTTCTACGGCAGCTTCGACGGCAACATCACCAATGTCTTCGGCGGCCGCCGCGACAAGATCAACGGCTACGAGCGTTACGGCGTGCGCGGGATCGTCGACTACGACAACGGCCCCAACCGCCTGCGCTTCATCGCCGACTACTACCGCGCCAACGACGATTGCTGCGCGGACGTCACCGGCATCACCCGCGGCCCGGTGATCGATGCCGAGCTGAACCTGCCGGGCGGCGTCGACATCGGCGAGAAGCAGCGCTTCGTGAACCACAACGTCACGACCCGCACCCGCGACCGCCAGTGGAGCCTCACCGCGAGCGGCGATTTCGACATCACCGACACCCACACGCTGAGCGTCATCGCAGGCTACCGCAACTGGTTCAACGAGGAGACCCGCGAGGGCGACTTCCTGCCGCGCGCGCTGGTCGGCTTCCCGCAGACCACCGACTTCGGTCAGGTCCGCACCGAGCAGATCAGCCTCGAGGCGCGCATCGCGTCGGATCAGTCCAAGCCCTTCTTCTACCAGTTCGGCGCCTTCGCCTGGCAGTCGAAGAACCGTCAGGACTTCACCCGCCGGGTGGTCAGCTGCGCGACCACGACCCTGCCGACCGACCCGCGCACCGGCGGGCGTCCGTGCAACCTCAATGACAACGTCAACACGCTGTTCCCCTTCGCCACCGGCGACAGCGACGTGAAGGTCAACAACTACGCGATCTTCGGTCAGGCGACCTACCGCTTCACCGACCAGCTCTCGGTGATCGGCGGCCTGCGCTACACCTGGGACGACCTCGAGTTCACCCACATCCGCGCACCGGGCGTGAACGCGGCGACCGGCCTGCCGGCGACGGGTCCCGGCGTGCTGGGCGTCGGCGCGGGCGGCACCATCGCCAGCGGCGGCAACGGCACCAACACCTCGCGTGGGTCAACCGACAACGGCAACCTCTCGGGCCGTGCCGTGCTCCAGTTCGAGCCGACCCGGGACGTGATGTTCTACGGTTCATACACCCGCGGCTACAAGGGCCCGGCGTTCAACGTGTTCTTCAACCACGTCGCGCCCAACAACGCGGTGCCGATCAGCGAGGAGCTGTCCGACAGCTTCGAGATCGGCATGAAGTCGCAGTTCCTCGACAACAAGGTGCAGCTGAACCTCGCCGCCTTCACGGTGCAGTATGACGGCTTCCAGGCGAACAACTTCGTGCTGGTGAACGGCCTGCTCGTCTCGAACCTGACCAACGCCGGGACGGTGAAGAGCGAAGGCTTCGAGGCCGACCTCGTGGTCAGCCCGGTCCGGGGCCTGAACCTGCGCGCCAGCGCCGCCTATGCCTACGCCCGCGTCAAGCGCTTCAACCCCAACCCGCAGACCAATGCGCCCGACGCGCGCAACGGCACCAAGCTGCCGCTCGCGCCGGAGTTCGTGTACACGATCGGCGGCGACTACACGGCCGATCTCGGCGATGCCGCGCGGCTGTACCTCGCCACCGACTACCGCCACACCAGCACGCAGTATTCGGACCTCGGCCAGCTCGCCGCGAACCGGATCCAGCCCTACGGCATCTGGAATGCCTCGCTCGGCGTGTCAGACCCGGACGACAAGTACCGCCTCACCTTCCACGTCCGCAACATCTCGGACGAGGGCTATGTGCTGCTCAACCTGTCGAACCTCCAGCGCCTGCAGATCCCGCGCGACGTGGACCGCTACGTCGGTGTCTCGCTGCGCGTGCGGACGTTCTGAGCAAGAGGACCTGAGTTGATCGGGAAAGGGCCGTCGGAGCGATCCGGCGGCCCTTTGTGTCTCCCCTTCCCCCTTCCGCTTACCCCGCCCCGCGCCGCGCCCCAGGAGTAGCCCCGATGGCCGCCCACACGCCCCATGTCCTCTCCGCCCGCCTGCGCTGGGGCCTGTTCACGATCCTGTGCGTCGCGGGCGTGTTCAATGCGATGGACCGGCCGATCATAGCGATCCTCAAGCCCGACATGATGGCCGACTTCGGCTGGAGCGACAGCGACTTCGGCGACCTGGCCGCGGTCACGCAGTTCTCCGCCGCCTTCGCCTTCCTCGTCACCGGCTGGCTGGTCGACCGGCTGGGGGTGAACCGCTCGATGCAGGTCGGGGCCTCCGCCTGGTCGCTGGCCGCGATCGCCCACGGCTGGGCCTTCTCGACCTGGCAGGTGGTCGCAGCCCGCGTCGGCCTCGGGGTGACCGAGGCGGTGCAGAC
>JBJTSG010000117.1:0-9772 GCA_046076505.1 Erythrobacter sp.
GCATCGCCGACAAGATCGGCTTCTGCGGCGCGATCTCTTGCTCGGTGAAGGTCGCGATCGCTTGTGCGAGCGCGAGCAGCACATCAAGCGTCAGCTCGGGCGCGTCGAACTTCCGCCACTCGGGGCCGATCTCGACGAAAACCTCACCGGGGCGATTGATGACCACTTCGGTCGCGCCCTCTTCCAGCAGGAACACCGCGAGCGGGCGCATCAGCTCCCGCACGAGAGTGTCGCGACTCAGCACATCAACGGGCTCGAAGTGCATAGACCGTACTCAGGTCGAGGTCGCGGGCCACGTAGATCGTGCCCCGGTCGCCTTGGTTCTTGTAGAGCGTCGGCTTGATGTTGATCGTGCTTTCCAGCACCTTCTCGGCCATGCGGTTGCCGGTCTGCGCGGTGCCCTGGTAGACCACCGTGCCGCCCGTCGTGCCGTTGCCTGCCTCGGCCACCTTGTAGGCGATCGCGTCTTGAACCATCGACAGCAGGAAGGCAGCGCCCAGGCGCTCCCACCAATGGTTATCGACATACCCATCCATGCCCGAGGTGCCGAGGTTGTCGGCGGCCGGCGAGTTCAGGTTGATGACGACGCCCTGCGGGGTCTTGATGCGAGTCCACAGCACGAACAGCCGGCGCTGACCTTGGGCCATCGCGGCCACATACTCGCCCGAGGCTTCCGAGCCGCGTTCGAGCAGCAGCACACGGCCGTTGTCGCTGTAGACGTTCTGAGACAGCACGCACGAGGCCATGCCGGCGACTTCGTTCACCAGGCGCATCGACAGCCCGCAGTCGATGCTTCGGCCCTTCGGCACGATCATGTTGCGGTCGCGCAGCATGCTCGCCTGCACCATCGGCGTCTGCGACGGCGTGAGCAGGCTTCCGATCGAACCCGGCGGGTTCGCGGCGGGCTGCTGGCCGGGGCCAGCGCCGCCCGGTGCGCCGCCAGCCTGGCCGGCCTGGCCTTGCGGCTGGCCGCCGAACATGCTGCCCGATTGGCCGTGCTGCGACTGGCCGAGGATGCTTTGCACCATCGCCATCGTCGTCGCAGGATCGTTCGGGTTGCCCGAGGTCGGCTGGGTCTGACCCGTAAGCGCGTTCGGCGCTGCCACCAACACATCGCCCGCGTAGCGACTCGGCGGCGGATTGCCGCCTTGCGCCTGGCGCTGCTGCTGGTTGCCCTGCACGCCGATCGGCTGGGGCTGCGGCTGCACTGCCGGCACGAGCACGCGGCCGTCCTTGCACACCCGCATCGGCACGCCACCGGGCGACATCAGGGGCTTGCCGTCCTGGCCGATCATGACCGTACTGGGCATGCCGTCAGCACAGGCGGGCGCAGCACCGGCAACGGCGTTGCCGTCAGCCACGGCCGGCACGGTTGTGCCGTCGCCCTTCGGCTGCGCGTTCGCCGGCAGCGGCGGCGGATCGGTATCGAACGAGCGACGCGGGCCAACGGCCGCGGGCTTGTTCTCGGCCTTCGCGGTTTGCTCGGCCTCGGCCTTGTTTGCCTTGCTGTTCGCGCGCCACTTGTTGAAGCCCATCAGGGCACCGATCACCACGACCGCAAGCACGGCCACGACGAAGATCACCTTGCCGAGCATGTTGCCCGACGTGCCGCCCCGGTTGTTGACCGACACGATGCCTTGATCGGCAGGCGTGATCGGCTTAGTCTCGGGAGCGGTGGTCTTTTCTTGTTCCGACATGGTTCCTTTCCTCCCTTACTGCGGAGAGCGCAAAACGCGCTCGACGCCTTCGACGGTCGTGCCGGCCTTCGGGGCCACACCATCCGGGTCGTAGGCGTCATTCCAGACGCCGACGACGGCTTGACCCAGGCGCAGCACAAAGCGGCGGCCGAGGCGCTGCACGACGACAAGATCGCCTTCCATGTGGAAGTTGATGCGCGACTCTTCGCCGGTCGGGCTGATGTAGTACAGCGTGGGCACTTCGCGATTGGCAGCAAAGCGGAAGTAGGTGAAGCGGCCATCGTCGAAGACCAGCGACGGCGCGATCTCGTCGGCACCATCGAGGACTTGCATCGAATACTTCCAGTTGCGCGGCACCGGCTTGGTCGAGTCCAAGCGCTCGGCCAAAAGGGTCTTCTCGTTCGCCTGCTGCGACGCTGCGGCCTGCGCGGCGCTGATCGTCATCAGCGCGCCCAGCGGCGGTGCCACGAACGGGTAGCGGAAGATGACGCGGAACATCGGTTCGTGTTCCAGCACCTTCGCGCTGGCCGGCTTGCGACCACGGCCGGCGGCCGAGTCGTCAAGCACCTTGAACTCGAAGGAGTAATCCCGCTTGTCGGTCTTCAATTCGAGGTTGTTGTGCGTCGCGTTGTCTTTGGGCTTCACCCAAATCTGGTTGGTGCCCACGTCGGCACGCACGCACCATTCAAGCTCGGCCTTCGAGCAGTCGGCCGTGAAACCAGTAGCAGCGACCGTGATCTTCTCGTCGTCGCCGAGCACGATGCGCGTCACCGCGCCACGGCGCACGTTCACGACGGTCACGTCGTCTTTGTGGTAAGTGACGTACCGCACGCGGGCGTCGCGGTCGCCAGGCTCGGGCACGTCGGCCGCAAAGACCGACGAGCTGGTGACGCCGGCAAACAGGAGAGCGATCAGGAGTCGATTCATCTTGCCCTCCCCTCACTTGGCCGCCGGAGCGTTGCCGCTCACGGGTGCGATCTCGGAATCCACGCGGTACGCGGTAACGCGATAACCGAGCGGGTTCTGAATCAGGTCTTTTTCCTTGCCGAACATCGACGGCTTGTACTCAAAGGCCATCGTCGCGACGAAGTATTGCGGCGGCTCGGGCTGGTCGGCCCCGGTGCGCTTCGCGGTCTTCTCGAAGCGAACCACGGCCTTCGAGCCCACGTCGTCTTGCGACACCGTGACGCTCAAGACCTTGACCTTCATTTCGATGCCGGTGCCATACTTCTTGTCGCGGGCGTTCGGGCCGTCGTAGAGCTTGTCGTAGTCGCGGCCCACGTCGTCGGCACTCAGTGCCAACACCGTGTCGTAGTCGGTCTGCAAGAGCTTGTAGAGGTAGGACTCGCGGGCCGTGACGTACTTGGTGGCCCAATGCTTGTCCAGCAGCTCTTGATAGCCAACGACCTTGCGATCGTCCGCAGCGTCAACCAGCTCGACATTGCCTGTCGCCTTGTCAACGGTGAAGACATACGGCACGACCCGCTTGAACGGAGCGAGCGAGGCCATGCCAATCACGGCGGCCACGGCGATGACTGATGCACCGCCGGCCACTGTCCATGCGCGGCGTTCGGACTTCTCGATGCGGGCTTGGCGATCGGCTTCCCAATCGCGGCCCTTCTCGTAGAAGCCCTTTTCCTCGCCGGCTTTCACGATGTTCTTGTCTTTTGACATCACTGAGTTTCCCGATATGCGAAGGGTTTTATTGCGGAGGCTGGTAGACGAAGGTGGATGCGGCAGACGGGGTGTTGGTCGCCATCACCTTCAACCAGCGCTCTTTATGAGCTTGCTCGGCCGCCTGCTGCTGAGACTGCGCGAGCGCCTGCATGACGGCGATGCGGTTTGCATCGTTCGTCACTTGGGTGTTTTCAGCGGCGATGCGAGCTTGCAGCTCGGCGATCGCCTTGGGGTCTTGGGTCAGGTTGATCTGACTTTGCAGCGACTGAATCTGCGAGACGCGCTGGGTGATCGTCTGCAAGGCGCTCTGCTGGTACGCCTGCTGCTGGGCATTCATGTTCAGCACGGCCTCGCACGTCGTCTTGGCGTCACCCGTGCGATCGGCGCAGTTGTATTTCATGGCCGCGTTGCGGATGCCTTGCGCGGCCGACGTGAGCCCCGAATAGCCGCCCGTGTTGATGCCTTGGAAGACGGTATTCACGTCGGCCGGCACCACCTGTTGCAGCAGCGGGTTATTGAGGATGTCGCCCAGGTTGCGCGAGCCCGTCAGCGAGTTGTACTGGCTCTGCATCTGCTGAATCTGCGACATCATCTGCTGGTACTGCTGCGACCAGGCCAAGACCTGTTGAATCGCCTGCGCCAGATTGGCCGCGTCGATCACGGGCATGACAGCATGCGCCGCCTGGCTTCCGAAAAAGCTGCCCACGAAGGCCAGCGAGAGAAGGAACTTCTTGAGAGATTTCATCTTGCACTCCTGATTAAGCGGCTCGACGGATGTTGTCGATCACATTGCGTTGATATAGCGGCGTACCGCCTTCCTTTCCTGAGCGACTGCCACCACCGCCCTGGTCAATTGAGCCCCCGCCAGGCTGAGGCCCTTTGTTCTTGTTCTCTTCATCATCCTTTTTGCCTTTCATGAGAGCGCGTGCAACATCGCGGCCGATGCCTGCGATAGATGCGCCACCGGACAATGCGCTTGCTATGGTGTTGAGGTTCAGCATGACAACGCCCAGTGCGCATGACACAAGCAATAGCGCCATCGTGTCTTTCATGATGGCTGTGGTCCCGACATTCGTTTGAATGTGAGCAGCAAATTGACTAGCGAAGCTAGTCAGCATAGAAATGCTCAAACCAATAAGCACGTTCAGAAACACGAAGTTCAGCGCCTGGCCGAGCCAGCTTTCCGTGAAACGCTGGGTCGCTGGGAACATCGCGCACAGGATGAACGCGGGACCAACGGCTAGCACGAGAGCAAGAGCTACCTTCGCGAGCAGATACATGCCCAAGCCAATGATGAAAAGGAACGCTTGCGCGATTGCCACCATCGCAGCCGCAACCAATAGGCTGAAATTCGGCCAAAACCCTGTTGTTGCTTCGCTCCAAAGTTGCTGGCCTAGTACGTCGTATGGCTGGGCCATGTTATCTACAAGGCCCCCAATCGTTGTGGCATTGCCAAAGGCTTGGATGAACGCTCCTTGAATACCATTGATGCCTTCAACGATGGATGCCTGATACTCACCGGCGCTTAAAGCGACGCCAGCGATAAGACTCATCTTGAACCACTTCCAGAGAATGGTATGAAGGGCATCGTGAGCATCGCCTCGCATCACCGCGTAACCCATAACGATCAAATAGATCGTGGTTCCGCTAAGCGCGACAGGAAGCAAAGCGGCAGACAACGCGGCGCTTTTACTACTGACAAACGTAGTCAGCAGGTTGTCAATCGCTGTTTCAACAGCGGTGGCGATACCCATCACTTGCCTCCTTGCTGAACTTTGGTCGGATCAAACTTGAATGAGTCCACGGCCGACTTCTGCGACTTCGAGGATGCAGGCGTCGAGGCCGACGAGCTGGCCGCGCCGTTACCCTGCGGCACGGCCGCCGGGTTGAACTTGAACGAGTCGGCAGCGCTCGGGCCTTGCAGCATCGCGCGCTCCTTCGCCTTGCTGGCGTTGAGGCAGTCCACGTCGGTCTCGCGGCCCATGTCGTCGTTGCACCATTTCAGCTTCGACTCGCGCTCGGCCTGGTGCTCGACGTACCACTCGACCGAGTGCTCGGACTTCGAGCAGCCGGCCAGGAAGCCCAGCATCGACGCGAAGCCCATAGCGGCGACCGCGAGGCGGCGGGTGTTGTTGTTCATGTGAGGCTCCTTGTCGTGCGGTTGATAGGGACGAGCGCCGAGGCCACTCGCTTCGAGAGGAAGAACGACGCCACGGCCAGCGCGCAGCCCACGATGAGACACGCGACGAAGACCGCAGCCGACTCTTCCGTGGGCGTCGCATACTGCGACCGCCACACGGCCAGCAGGCCGGCCGAGGCCAGGCCCGACAGCAGGAACCACACGACCAGGCGCAGCAAGTCGTGCGCGATCTTCATCAGCGCCCGCTTCATGTCGCGCTCCCGATCGTGATCTCGGGCAGATCGAGCACTTCGATGCGCCGCATCGCATCGGGTGCCGATGCGGCGGCCGTGCTGACAGTGCCGCCGGGATGGCCCGTGCCCAGCAGGCGGCACAGCTCGGCAGCGCTCAGGGTTCGCACTACCGAGACTTGCCCAACGACGAATTGGTGTGCTTGGCTCATGGCTTCCTCACTTGATGAGCTTGCGACGCTGCGCAATGCGTTCGTGGAAGATCGGAGCCCACACGGCCGGGTCATCGCCGACTTCCTCGCGAATCGCATCCAGCAGCTCGACGTTATCCGTCGTGCCCGAGATCACGTTGAGGATGTCGTTCATGCCGCCGAGGTCGAACTTCACGACGGCCGAGCGATGACCCTGCTTCACCAAGAACATCCGCGACGACTCGCCGAGGTTCTTGATGATGTTGAACTCTGCTTCCGTGACCTTGAAGCCGAGCACATAGTCGTCGTGGTCGGCCTTCGGATTCGGCATGAAGATTTGCGTCACGCTCTGTTCCACCATCGTCTTGCCGATGCGGTGGCCCAGCACGTCGGACGGCGACTGCGTGACGAACACGCCCAGGCCCGATTGCTTCCGAATGGTCTTCTGCTTGTTGAGCGCGAAGTCGCTGAACATTTCATCCATCAGCGGCTTCCAGAATTCCTCCATGAAGTAGATGAAGGGGTCGCCGTTGATGAGCGTTTCCGTGATGTGCAGCAGGTAGGCCATGATCGGCGTCCGCACTTCCGGGTCATCCAGAAACTCGGTGTAGTCGTAGCCGAAGACGCTTGCGCCGCTGAAATCCTGGGTGTCGCGCGGGTTGTCGAACACCCAGCCGAGCGGCTGGCCGGCCGTCCACTTCTTGAGCCGTGCCTTGAGGCTGTTGTCGCCCGTCACCGGCAGGCTTTGCGCGACGGTCGTGAGCCGGCGCAGCTCGAAGGAAACCTTGTCGCTCATGACCGTTCGCACGGCCTGGCTGATCTCGCTTTCCTCGCGTGCCGTCAAGGGCTGCACGTTCTCGCCTTGCGGCTTCACGAGCTGGCGAACCAGCTTCTCGCAGAACTGGACGTTCGCCTCGGTCGGCGGGAGCTGGAAGGGGTTGAAGCCGGTCGGCTGGCCGCGCTTGAGCGCGTAGTAGCGCCCGCCCATCCGGCGGATGCCGATCTCCGCGCCCCGGTCCTTGTCGAAGAACACGCAGCGCAGGCCGCGGTACTTCGTCGCGAACATCATCAGCGACATTTCCAGGGCCGTCTTACCGACGCCCGTGGTGCCGCAAATGAAAGTGTTGCCGGGGTACTTCTCGTCCGTCGAGTCCTTGTCTTCGGGCGAAACGTGGAAGTTGAAGTAGTAGGGCTGACCGCTCGGCGTCTTGAGCAGCGCGAGCGCTTCGCCCCACGGGTTGCCCGTGCGCTTGCCGCGTGCGAAGTTGTGGAAGGGACTCAGGTTCGCGAAGTTGCGGCTGGTGATCTTGGCCTCGCGCGGGCGCTCGTTCCAGTTGCCGGGGAGCTGCGCAAACCAGGCGCACTCGGGGATCGCGTCGATCACCGACATCTTGAAGCCGGGTTGATCTTGCAGCGCCGAGCGTGCGTCGGCCATGTTCTTCGCGACACCGTTGAGCGAGTCGCCGAACACCGCCAGCGAGTAGTGATACTCGCCGATCTCAAGCGTGCCGTTCTGCACGCCGTCGATCGCTTCCTTCATTTCCCTGATCTCAGTCTCGGAGGCATCCTCCGAGGCTTTGAGCTGGCCTTCCTGGCGCTCAAGCGCATCCAGCGCGTCGCGCTTGTTGAGGATCGAAAAGCTCTGCGTTTCGATGTATTCGTAGTCGCCGTACAGGATGACGTTGTTCATCCCCGGCTCGCTGTTCTTCGGGTACTCCTGAAAGTCGAGGAACCCGACGAACTTGCGTTCGCTCGGGTGCCAGATTTCGAGCATGCCGTTCTTGTCGCCGAAGTGCAGCCGCGAGGTCGGCAGGTACTCGGCAATCTCGGCGCGGCGCATGGGCACGTCTTCCCACACGCCGTTGACGAGGAACCCCAGGAAGGCAAGCATTTCCGAGCACACCACTTCGGTCGCCGGGATGCCTTGGGCGGCATCGCCAGCGTGCTTGACCGTGTAGGTGCCCAGGCGCTCGGGGTCGTAGCGGCCAAGGCTCGATTCGAGCTGCTTGGCCATGTCGTCGATCGCGTCGAGGTCTTCTTGCTCGCGCGTCTTGATGTCATCGACGCTGCGCGTCATGCGCTTGAAGATGCTCGCCACCTTCGAGGGCGTCGGCCGGTACACCAAAGTCAGATACAGCTCGGTCGCCATCTGCTTGTAGGTGTCGAAGGTCTTGTAGTAGCGGTCGTTCAGGTCGCGGCAGAACTCGTCTTCGTACTCGCCATCCAGACGCTCATGGACGACGCGGCGCACCCGGTGCGACCACATCGCCCACTGGCCGCCGCCGAGGGCGCGGAGGAAGTTGACCAAACCTTCCTTCCGCGCACCAATCTCGTCGCGATCCGCCGTTTCAAAGGAAATGCCCTCCAAGCGCCAAATGGCGATGTAATCGCCAGTTCGCTTGTTCTTGATGACGTTGGGGGCTACGTGTGTCCCGTGAGGGATGTAGTCGGCCACGGGCACTTGCGCGCCCGCGACCTCTTTCAGTTGCGCTTTCGATCTCATGCTGCCTTCCGCCGCTTGTATCTGATCGGTGAAAAGGAGATCGCGCCCCACAACGCTCGGCTTGCCCGTTGCCGCACCCGCATGCGTGCTCGCATCATCATCTGCCGCAGCCGCTGATCGTCCTTCTTCGAGACCTGACGCATCCACACGAAGATCGGTGCGTAGACGATGCCCAGGAGCAGCGTCACGTAGGGACTAATCAGGTAGAAGAACCAGACGGTCAGCAGCAGGAAGATGCCCGTGACAAGCAGGAACGGGATCATGGGCACGCCCGCGAACATCGCGGGGCGCGTGCATCCTTTGAAAAATGGATCGCGAAACCCTTGCATGGCTCAGTTAATCAGCCAGGCGGCGATACCGGCAGCACCGCCGACGAGGATGCCGCCGATCACGATGTTGCTGACTTCGCTCCACTTCGCATGCTGGAAGGCCAGCTTGAAGCCCGCCCACATGATCGCGATGGTGAAGACCGTCACGGCCACGCCGACCAGCACGGTTTGCACGTTCGACATGACCGTGTTCACCTTGCTGATCTGCGCGAAGGCAGGGCTGGCCGAGAGGGCCAGCAGCGCGACGGCAACGCGCATCAGTTTGTTGTTGAAGGGGCTCGCAGTGACTTGCTTGGTTTGCATTTGATGAATCTCCAGAACGGGTTACAGAACAAAGAACGGTTTGAACTTGGGATGTGCGCTATGCACGGTTTAGTCGAGCCTTCTCGTGGTGGACCTCCTTGCTTTCAGACCGCACCCGTGCAGTCGAAATAGTACGCCGACCAGTTGCAAAAGTCAATACTTTGGCAACCAAAGTCGGCACTTTGGTTATCAGAACAACAGTGCGCTTTGGGATGTAGTAGCGGGCGCAGCGGGCGCGTCTTCGCGCGCTACCGTGGCCGGTGACTGGACCTCCTTGAGACTGTTGTTCTTCTTCACGGGAACGGCCGACAGCTCGCGTTGCACGAGCTTCGGGGAGGCCGCGCCCTGCGCGACCTGGGGAACCTTCGGGCCAGCCTGGCCCGCGTTCACCACCTTGAGGACGTAGCCCTGCTTGTAGCCGGTGATGAAGTTGCCGCTGTAGTAGCAGGAGAACGCATCGCGCAGCGCTGCTTGCTCATCTTGGCGAACCCTGTTCGCCCGGAGAAAGCAATCCGTGAGGATTTGGCCGCCCGCGTTCAGGTTCGGGCATGCCTCGAACGCTGTGTTCAGCGTGAGGCCGTATTTCGCGAAGTTGTACTTGTTGACTTGCGCCAGGCCGACGCTGTAGTTGTAGCCGTTGCGCTCCAACCATTCAGCCGTCGCCACGGCCTCGGCCTTGTTGCGCGGCTGGCGTTCCAGCCG
>JBJTSG010000118.1:0-5778 GCA_046076505.1 Erythrobacter sp.
GGCGCATCGGCGGAGCTGTCGCCGCCGGGCGCGCGCACCCATTCGAGCGCGAGGCTCTCGGCGATCACCGCGAGCAGCGCGTCGAAGTCGAAAGGCTTGCCGACGAAGGGGAAGCCCCCGGCGTCCGGCGGCGCGCCCTCGCCCGAGACCATGACGATCCTCAGCGCAGGGCCGTGGCGGCGCGCGAGCTTGTCGGCGAGCGCCCGGCCGTCCTCGCCGCCGAGCGCGATGTCGCACAGCACGAGATCGGGCTGGACCTCCGCGGCCAGCGCGAGCGCGCTCTCGCTGTCGGCGGCGCAGCTCAGGCGGAAGCCGAGCGGTACGAGCAGCCCGCGCAGGATCGCGAGGTGCGCCGGATCGTCGTCGACCGCCAGCACCCAGCGCTCGCGCCCGAGATAGCCGGTGATCGCGCCCGCTTGCGGCGCCGGCTCGACGGGCGGGCTCAGGGGCTGCGAGAGAGCATCAGCCGGACGGTGAAGCGCGAGCCCTCACCGGGCGCGCTCTCGACGCGGATCTCGCCGCCCATGATGTGGACGAGCGCCTCTGTGATCGCGAGCCCGCGGCCGACGCCGGGCCGCGCGGCGGCGGTTCCCCCGGCGCGCTCGAAGGGGGCGAAGATGCGCTGCACGTCTTCGGGCGCGATGCCGATGCCGGTGTCGCTGACGGTGAAGGTCGCCAGCTGGTTGCGGTAATCGACCTTGAGCGTGACGCTTCCGGCGTCGGTGAACTTGATGGCATTGGCGAGGAGGTTGATGAGCACCTGCCTGAGGCGCCGGGCATCGCCCTGCACCCATTCGGGCAGGCCTGCGCGGCGCTCCAGCACCAGCGCGAGGCCCTTCGCTTCGGCTTGCCCCGAAAGCATGGCGACAAGCTGGTCGAGGAAGTCGGGCAGGCGGATCGCCTCGCGCTCGAGCGTCATCGCCCCGCCCTCGACCTGCGCCATGTCGAGCAGGCCGTCGACGAGGTGCGCGAGGTGCTCGGCGCTGCGGCGGATGGTGCGCGCGGCGCCCGCGACGTCCCGACCCTCGCCGCGCTCGAGCAGCTGGGCGTAGCCGTATATCGCGTTGAGGGGCGAGCGAATCTCGTGGGCGACGCTGGCGAGGAAGCGGGTCTTGGCCTCGTTGGCGGCCTCGGCGGCGGCGAGGCGAGCGGCGAGGTCGGGCGTCTCGCCGCCCTCACCCGTGAGCCATGTCCTCAGCCGCCCCGGCATGGTCTCACCGCGCGGCGATGTAGGCGCGCCAGCCGCCGAGGTGGGTGATGTCCTCGGCGCCCTTCAAGGCGCGCGGCTCGGCAACGAAGCCCTTTACGCTGCTGCCGTCGGCGAGGGTAACGGTCCCGATCGCGAGCGGCGGGGGCACCTCGGCGACGAAGCTGCCGAATTCGGAGAGGCCCAGTTCGTAGACCTCGAGTGCAATCGCCGCCCCGTCCTCGCTGTGCACCAGCGCGGGCTTGGGCGGCACAGACTCGGCCATCGCGTAAAGCCGGTAATTGGGCGCGGTGGTGAAGGCCCCCACGAAGGTCGCCTCGCGGCTGGTGAGCTGCCAGTGGAGCGGCATCCCTTCGAGATGCGCGCCGACGACGGCGAGTTTGATCCTGTCCATGCGGTCTCCGAGGTCGAGAGGGGGTGGCGGGGAAAGCGCGGCGGCGGCGAGGTAGTCCTCCGCCAGCCCGATCAGCGCCCGGTCGCTGTGGGCCGGGCCGATGAGGGTGATCCCGAAGCCCGTGCCGTTGTCGCGCGCGCCGGCTCGGACCGCCACGGCGGCCATGTCGAGCAGGTTCACGAAATTGGTGTAGAGCCCGAGGTTGCTGTTGAGGGCGATGGGTGCCGCCTCCAGCTCCGCCACGCGGTAGGTCGTCCCTGTGGTCGGGAAGGCGAGTGCGTCGACCTCCCGCCACATCGCTTCGGCCGCCCGCGCCAGTTCGGCGAGGCGGTAATGCCCCTGCCAAACCTCGACCGCGCTCATGCCCAGGCCGCCCGCGACGATCTCGCGCACGACCGGGTGGATGGCCTCAGGATCGCTCTCCAGCAGCGGGAGGATCGCCGCGGTGCGCTCGGCCACCCAGGGGCCGCCGTAGAGCAGCCTGGCGGCCTCGAGCAGCGGGGCGATGTCGATCTCCACGAGCGCGCCCTGCCCCGCCAGCACCGCCAGCGCGCGGTCGTAGAGGTGTTCGGCTTGGACATCGCCGAAGAACTGGCGCTGGTCGCGGCGCGGCACACCGATGCGCTTGCCCCCGAGCGGCACATTGGTGGCTGCCCGCGAGAAGGCGTCCTCGGCATCGAAGCCCGCCAGCACGTCGTCGATCGCGGCAGCGTCCTCGAGCCGGTCGGTGAAGACGGTGATGCAGTCGATGCTGCGGCAGGCGGGCACCAGCCCCCGCGTGCTCCACCGCCCCTTGGAGGGCTTGAAGCCGACGAGGTGGTTGAACGCCGCCGGCACCCGCCCCGATCCGGCCGTGTCGGTGCCGAGCGCGAAGGCGACCAGCCCCGCAGCGACCGCCACCGCCGATCCGGAGGACGATCCGCCGCTGACATAGGCGCGGTTGTAGGCGTTCCGCGGGATGCCATAGGGACTGCGCGTGCCGACGATCCCGGTCGCGAACTGTTCGAGGTTGGTCTTGCCAACGCAGATCGCGCCCGCGGCCTCAAGCCGTTCGATCACTGTTGCGGAGCGCTCCGGCCGGTAGGCGAAGGCCGGGCAGGCCGCGGTGGTATCGAGCCCGGCGACATCGATGTTGTCCTTCGCCGCAAAGGGCACACCGGCCAACGGCAGGTGCTCGCCCGCAGCGATCCGCGCGTCAACCGCCTCGGCGGCGGCGCACAAGGTGCCGGGAGAAAAGCGGCTGATCCAGACCTGCTGCTGGTGCGCGTCATAGGCGGCGAGCCGCGCAAGGGTGTCCTCGATGACAGCCCGCGCCGTGGTGGCGCCGCTGGCGACGGCCTGCGCGATCCGGGTGGCGGAGAGGCGGGTAAGCTCGGTCATGCGGCGTTCCACTTCCCCTTTCGCCTCGAGCGTAGTCGAGAGGCTGGTGCAAGTTGTCTCGACTGCGCTCGAGGCGAACGGGAAGTTCGGCCCATCCGCATCACGCCCTCCGCAGCGCCAGCATCGGCGCGCCTGGGGAAAGCGCGGCACCTTGCGCGGTGTAGAGCGCCTCGACCGTGCCGCTCGCCGGGGCCTCGAAGGGGCACTCCATCTTCATCGCCTCGATCACCGCGATCACCTCGCCTTCGGCCACCCGATCGCCCGGGCTGACGAGCAGCTTCCACACGCTCCCGCCGAACGGGGCCTCGATCAGCTCCGCGCCCTCGGGCACTGCGATCACGGCGGCATCACCCGCGGAGTCATCCGCACCCAGCAAGGCGCTCACCCGGTCGAACTCGCCGCTCGCCTCCCACGCCGCGCGCTCGGCATCGAAGGCGGCCTGACGCGTGGTCTCGAAAGCAGCGATGCTGGCGGCGTTGTCGGCGAGAAACTTGCGGTAGTCGGCGAGGCGGAATGTGGTCTGCTCGATCCGCAGGCTTCGGCGTCCGTGGGGGAAATCGCGGCGCCAGTCGGCCAGCTCCTCGGCCGAGACGGGGAAGAAGCGGATCTGGTCGAAGAACCGCAGCAGCCACGGCTTGCCCCCGGTGAAGGCGTCCGTCTGCAGGTGCGTGTTCCAGACCTGAATGGTGCGCCCGAACAGCTGGTAGCCCCCCGGCCCCTCCATGCCATAGATGCACATATAGGCCCCGCCGATGCCCACCACATTGGGCGGCGTCCAGGTGCGCGCGGGGTTGTATTTGGTGGTGACGAGCCGGTGGCGCGGATCGACCGGGGTCGCCACGGGAGCGCCGAGATAGACATCCCCCAGCCCGAGCACGAGGTAGCTCGCATCGAAGATCAGGTCCTCGACCGCCTTGACGTCGGGAAGGCCGTTGATGCGGCGGATGAACTCGATGTTGTCGGGGCACCACGGCGCATCGTCGCGCACCGCGGCGATGTATTTGTCGATGGTCTCCTGCGTCGCCGGGTCGCGCCAGCTCAAGGGAAGGTGGACGATGCGCGAGGGCGCCTCGAAGTCGGCGAGGTCGCCCATCGCCTCTTCGGCCTCCATCAACACCTTGAGAGCGCCCGCCTGATCTAGCCGCTCACCATCGAAGTGCAGTTGCAGCGAGCGGATGCCGGGGGTGATGTCGATCACCCCGGGGAGCGCCGTGGCCTCCAGCGCCTGCATCAGCGCGTGGACGCGGATGCGCAGCTCGATATCGAGCACGATCTCGCCGTACTCGACGAGGATGTTGCGGTCCCCCTGCTGGCGGTAGGTGGTGCGCGGGCGGGTGGCGGTGGCGGGGGTCTCGGCGAGGATCGGCGTGAGGGCGGCGATCGGCTGCGGCGCGGCGGGGTCGGCGATGCTGACCGGCACGAAGCGCACGCGGTCATCGGGCGCAAGTTGCCCGATCATCCAGCGGTCCTCGGCGATCACCGTGAAGGGGCAGACGAAACCGCCCAGCGAGGGCCCGTCGGGGCCGAGGATGATCGGCATGTCCCCGGTGAAATCGACCGCACCGATGGCATAGGGATTGTCGTGGATGTTCGAGGGGTGCAGCCCCGCCTCCCCCCCGTCGCGCCGCGCCCATTCGGGCTTGGGGCCGACGAGGCGCACGCCGGTGCGATTGGAGTTGTAATGCACCTGCCATTCGGCATCGAGGAAGGTGGCGATGTCTTCGGGCGTGAAGAAATCGGGCACGCCGAGGGGGCCGTAGAGGACGCGCAACTGCCATTCGCGGGTGAGTTCGGGGAGCGCCGAGGGTGCCCCTCCACCACCCTGCGGGTGGTCCCCCTCCCCGTACCGGTGATGATTGAGGTGCAGCACATCGCCCGCCACCAGCGCGCGCGCGGCGGTGCCGCCGAACTGGCCGAGGGTGAAGGTGCTCGCGCTACCGAGGTAAGGCACGAGGTCGAGCCCGCCCGCGACGAGGATATAGCCGCGCATCCCCCCGCCCGAGGCGCGGCCCAGAGCGAGGGTCTGGCCTGCCTTGACCGCTAGAGCCTCGCCGCGCGGGGCTGGCACGCCGTCGAGCGTCGCGCCGAAATCCGCGCCGGTGAGGCAGATCGTCGCATCGGCCTCGAACAGCAGGGTCGGGCCGCTCGCGGTGATTTCGAGCCCGGCGGTGCCCTCGGGGTTGCCGAGGATGCGGTTGCCGAGGCGGAAGGAGAGATCGTCCATCGGGCCGCTGGGGGGCACGCCGACGTTCCACAGCCCCAGGCGCCCGGGCCAGTCCTGCACCGAGGTCGCCGTGCCGCCCGCGATCACGCGGATCGCGCGGCGGTGGTAGGTGACGCCTTCGAGCATCCGGGTCGAGACTTCACCGGAGGTGAAGCCCGGCGCGCGCACCACTTCGCGCAGCCACCTGAGGTTGGTCTCGATCCCGTCGATCCGCGCAGCATCGAGCGCGGTCTGCATCGCCGCAATCGCCGCATCGCGGGTCGGCCCCCGCGTGATCAGCTTGGCCAGCATCGGATCGTAGAAGGCACTGACCTCGGTGCCCGCCATCACCCAGGTCTCGGCGCGGATATCGGCCGGGAACTGGACATTGGTGAGCATCCCGATGGTCGGACGGTAATCCATCGCCGGGTCTTCGGCATAGAGCCGCACCTGCACGCTATGGCCCCGAGCGGTCGGCGCGGGGGCATCGAGCATCGTGAAATCGCCCGCTGCCCCCCGGATCATCCAGGCGACGAGATCGATCCCCATCACCTCCTCGGTGACGCCATGTTCGACCTGAAGCCGGGTGTTCAT
>JBJTSG010000119.1:0-3134 GCA_046076505.1 Erythrobacter sp.
CGGCGCTCGCCGACCTGCCGTGGGCCGAGCTCATGGTGCTGGTCTGGCTTGCCGGCACCGCGGTCACGCTGTGGTTGCGGTTCGGGGCCTATTTCCAGCTGCGCCACGATCTCCTTGCCGAGGGGCGCGAGGTGGGGCGTGCGCCGGGGGCCTTCGGCGGTCTTCTTGGCAAGATCCGCCTCGTCGAGACGCCGGGCACACGCGCGCCGCTCGCCATGGGCGTGCTCGATCCCGTCATCGCCCTCCCGCCCGGCTTCATGGCGCTCCACGACCGCGCCGCGCGCGACCTCGCGCTGGCGCACGAGCTTGCCCACCACCGCGGCGGCGACCTCCTGGTCAATGTCCTCGTCCAGCCGCTCTTTGCGATGCACTGGTGGAACCCGCTCGGCCGCTATGGCTGGCTCGCGCTGCGCCGCGACCAGGAGGCGGCTTGCGACGCGCGGGTCATGGCCCGCCGCGGGGCTGCCGAACGCGCCGCCTATGCCGCGCTCATCGCCCGCTTCGCCGCCCAGCCGGGCGCTGCCCACACTGCCGCCCTGACCGCGCCGATGGCGTGCCCGGTGCTCGGCGAGAAATCGATCATCCACCGTTTGAGGAGCCTGACAATGTCCAACTTGAGCCCCCGCCGCCGCCTGGCAGGCCGCGCCTTGCTCGGCGCTGGCCTGCTGGCGATCCCGCTGACGGCCTCGGTGAGCTATGCCGCGAGCGAAGCTGCCGGCACCGCCGCTGCCGCGCAGGCACCCGAGGCGCCTGAGCCACCGGCGCCGCCCGCCCCGCCTCCGGGTGGGCCCGATCTGCCCCCGCCGCCGCCGCCGCCGGGCGCGCCAGGCGTGATCGTGGTCGACACCCGCACGGGCACCGTCACCGACGGTGCGGGCGGCGAGGTCACCGAGCGGGTGTGGCGCGCTGCCGATGGCAAGGAAAACCGCGTGCGCATGGTCCTGCGCCGCGGCCCCGGCGGCGGCTTTGGCGGCCCCGATCCCGAGGTCACCGAACGCCGCATCAAGGCGCTGCGCAGCAGCAAGAAGGCCGAGCGCGAGGCTGCCATTGCCGAGCTCCAGGCCGAGGCTGAGGCCCAGAAGGCCCGCCGCGAGGAATGGCGCGCGATGGCCGGTCGCACCGATGGTCACATCGCCATGCTGCGCGCACCGATGCCGCCCGTGCCCCCGGCGCTGCCGCGTGTCATGGTCGTATCGGGCTGCGCCCCGGGCAGCGACGAGATGGTCGAGACCAAGGAGACAGGTGACGGCAAGCAGATCATCGCCATCTGCAAGACCCGGATCGATGCCTCGGCGCGCGCCGGGCTCGAGAGCGCGCGCAACGAGATCGCCCGCGACACCGCGATCCCCGAGGAAACCCGGCAGAGGGTGCTTCAGACCCTCGATGCGCAGATCGCCCGCTACGGCGAGAGGGGCAAGTAAGCGCGGTCCAACCCCTGGATACCGTGCCGAGCGGCGGGCAGGAGGATCACTTCTTCCTGCCCGTCGCCTTCTTTGCCGATGTCGCGGCGACCTTGGGCCGCGCCGGATAGGCGCAGCCGCGACCCTGGCCCCAGCCCTTGAGATAGGAGCGCCGCGCCATGCCGGCGGTGTAGGCCGCCTCCAGCGCCCGCTGGCTCGAGGCAGCGCCCGTCACCTCGCGCAGCACGCCGCGGAACGGGATGATCGAGCCGACGATGCTCTGGCCGAGCCGCCCCTCGTTGACCTTGAGCTTGCCGTTCTCCTCTTCGGTGACGGCGATGTCGTAGTCTGCGCCGAGCACCGCGTCGAGCGCGGCGATCTCGCGCACCAGGCTGCTGCAAGTGCCGAGGCCCGCGGTTCCATACGGGTCGGTCGCCGCCTTCTGCAACGCCGGAGGAACGTCCTTCTTGTCGATGTTGAGATCGCGAAGGGGCGTCTTGGCCACATCCTCCGCGCTGGGATCGGGCATCACCTGCGCTGTGGCGGGCACGGCGAGGATCAGGCCGAGCGACAGGGCCAGGGCGGGGACAGAGGGACGGGGCATCGTGTCAGGCTCCTTCGAAAAAGACGTTGCAGGCGCGCTCGTCGGTGCTCTCGAGCCCGAGCTTGAGGGCGGCCATCCGCTGACGGCTCGATCCATGGGTGAAGCTTTCGGGGCTCACCTGCTGACCGGCATTGCGTTGCAGGGTATCGTCGCCGATCGCGCTTGCCGCCTGCATACCTTCCTCAAGGTCGCCGGGTTCCACCTTGTCGCGGTTTTTGCCCGCCCACATCCCGGCATAGCAATCGGCCTGCAATTCCATCGCCACCTGCAACCGGTTGGCGCTTGCAGGGTTGCGCTGCTGTTCGGCCCTGACCTGCGCGGCGAGCCCGGTGATGTTCTGGATGTGGTGCCCATATTCATGCGCGATGACGTAGAGCCGCGCGAAATCGCCGCCTGTCCCGCTCATCCGTGCGAGCTCGTCGTAGAAGCTGGTGTCGATATAGATCACCTTGTCGGCCGGGCAGTAGAAGGGCCCCGCGGCCGAGGTCGCGCTGCCGCAGCCGTCGGTGGTGACGCGGCCGCCCTGGAACAGGTCGAGCGTTGGCGGGGTGAAGGCGACGCGGCTCTTCTGGAAGGTCGCGGCCCAGGTCTGGTCGAGGCTGCCGAGCGCGATGCAGGCCTCGGTCGCGTAGGCGCTGCTGCGGCAGACCTGGTCGGCGGTAAGCTGCTCGCCGCCGGCGTTCTGGCGGGCGGGGGCCGTCTGCTGCTGGACGCTTTCGACCATGCCGATCGTCTGGCGCGGATCGATCCCGAACACCAGCGCGCCGATCAGCGCGATGATCAGCGTGCCGCAGCCGATGCCGCCGGCCCCGATCCCGCCGCCGTCGCTTGATCGGACGGAGATGTTCGACGTGTCCAAAGGACCCAGGCGCATCGGTGACTCCCCCTTTATTCCGCCGCCCAACCAATTTGCTGGACAGGCGCGATTGCCACGGCAAAAGCGATTGCCGTTAGCCCGAACGTGCAGGAGATGCGGCGAATGCTCAAGGACAAGCGCGCTCTGGTGACCGGCTCGACCTCCGGGATCGGCCTTGCCATCGCCCGTGCGCTCGCGGCCGAGGGCGCCGCGGTGATTCTCAACGGGCTCGGCGATCCGGCCGCAATCGCCAAGCTGTGCGAGGAACTGGGCG
>JBJTSG010000120.1:0-12352 GCA_046076505.1 Erythrobacter sp.
CGATTGCATGCTGGTCGCAATGCCCTGTGCGCATATTGGTGGCACAGGGCTCGTCAACATCGCTATCTCGAACGGAGTCCGCAGTCTGGTGCAGGCCGAGTTCTCGCCGGTTGGCGTGCTCGAAGCGATCGAAGCGGGGGCGACCCATATGTTCGTCGTTCCGACCGCCCTGCAAATGGTGGTCCAGCATCCGCGCGCGGCGACCACCGATTTCAGCAATCTTAAATACCTGATGTACGGCGCGGCACCCATGCCCTTGGAATTGCTCAAGGAGGCGGTGGGCACCATGCCGACCACGGGGTTCCTGCAAGCCTACGGCATGACCGAAACGGCGGGCACGATTTCGATCCTGCCGCCCGAGGACCATAGCCTTGAAGGCAATCAGCGTATGCGTTCGGCGGGCAAGGCCTGCCCTGGGGTCGCAATCGAAGTGCGCGGGCCTGACAATGTCGAGGTGCCGCGCGGCGAAATCGGCGAGGTGTGCATCCTCTCGCCGTCCAATACGCCGGGCTATTGGAAGCTGCCCGAAGCCACCGCCAAGACCATCGATGCGGACGGCTGGCTGCATACGGGCGATGCTGGGGTGATGGACGAGGACGGCTATGTCTACATTCAGGACCGGATCAAGGACATGATTATCTCGGGCGGCGAGAACGTCTACCCGGCCGAAGTCGAAAGCGCGATCTATGGCCACCCTGCCATCGCCGAGGTCGCGGTGATCGGTGTACCGAGCGCGAAGTGGGGCGAGGAGGTCAAGGCCTGCGTCGTCGCCAAGCCCGGGCACGAGGTCAACGAAGCCGATGTGATCGCGTGGACGCGCGAGCGGATCGCAGCCTTCAAGGCACCCAAGAGCGTCGATGTGATTCCGCTCATGCCGCGCAATGCTTCGGACAAGATCCTGCGGCGTGAATTGCGCGCGCCCTATTGGGAAGGCCAGGAACGACAGGTGAGCTAATGGGAGGCCTGCTGAGGTGAAACAGCACGCCCCAGCCACCTTGCGCAACCGCGAACCGATTGCCGAGGTGCTGGCGCGCGAGTTGCCCGCCAGCGGCACGGTGCTCGAGATTGCGGCAGGGACCGGAGAACACGCAGTGTTCTTTGCCGCGCGCTTCCCGGCGCTGCGTTGGCTGCCTACCGACCCGTCAGCCGATGCCCTCGCCTCGATTGCGGCCTATGGTCAGGACTATGCCGGCGATAACCTCGCTGCGCCTTTGCTGCTTGATGCGGCAGCCCCGGATCGCTGGCCGGTGACCGAAGCTGGCGCAATATTGTGCATCAACATGGTCCATATCAGTCCGTGGGAGGCGACCCTCGGGCTTTTCCGGGGTGCTGCACAGGTATTGAGCAGCGCGGGCGGACCGCTGATCCTTTATGGCCCCTACCGGGAAGAAGGGGTGGAGACCGCGCCCTCGAACCTCGGTTTCGATGCGAGCCTCAGGTCGCGCAACCCGCTTTGGGGACTGCGGATCGCTGAGGAGCTTGGCGAGGTAGCGGCTCAGCATGGCTTTGCCCGGAGCGCGCGTTACGCTCTGCCAGCCAATAACATCATGCTGGTTTACAGTTGAAATCAGTCGATGGCGCGCTTGCCCGCGCGGCCCACCGACTTGATATCCTCGCCCACGCCTTCGACGGTATTGCATGCGGTCGTGGTGAGCGTCAGCGCGGCCATAGCGAGCGCCATCATGGCGGTGCGAATCATCGGGCATCATCCTTTCGTGCGCAGCTTCATGGATCAAACTGGCAGCCTATTGCTGACTTGCCGCTGAAGCGGCACGACTTGTTTTGGCCAACTGCCGCTCGCGCCAGGCGATCAACAGTCCGGCGGCAATGATCAGGGGCGCGCCGAGCCACAGGCTGGCGGGCGCGGCGCGGTCAAAGATGGTGTAGCCATAGAAGCTCGCCCATAGCAACGCGGTATAGTCCATCAGCAGGATCACCGCCGCAGAGCCAAAGCGCAGCGAGGTAGTGAGCAGCATCTGCGCCCCCGCGCCAATGAGCCCCATGCCAAGGATCAGCGCCCAGGTCAGTGGATCATGGGCTGCCGCGACGAAGGGCATGGCCAGGGCTGCGACGGGCGCGGTCAGCAGAGCAAACCAGAAGACAATGCTCCACGGGTTCTCGGTGGTGTTGAGGTCCTGAATTTGGAAGCTGATCAGCGCCACCATAAACGGCGCGACAAGGCCGACTGCAATGCCTGCCAGCGTCACGCCTTCATGAAATCCGCCAAAGGGCTGCATCACCACAATCACCCCGGCAAAGCCCATTGCCACCGCGCCCCAGCGATATGGTCCAATCTTTTCATGCAGCATGACGATCGCACTCAGCACGGCAAAGACCGGGGCGGTAAAGCCCAGTGTGGTAGCCTCCGCCAGCGGGAGCAGCAGCACTGCGCCATAGGTGAACATCATCCCGAACAATCCGGATGCGGCGCGGCGGGCATGGGCCGGGAGGCGCTGGGTTCGCAGCCGCGCCAGCTGCCCGGTCAGCGCCATTCCTCCGCCAAGCAGGATCACGGTGAGGAGCTGGCGCCAGAAGATCAGTTCAAACAGATGCGCGCCCCGCTCGCCTGCGAGTTTCACCGGCATGCCCATGGTCGCGAGCGCAAAGGCAGCCAGCAGCCGCACGCCGAGCGCGAGGAGGGGCCGGGGCCGGGCGATTGTGCCATCCATCGCATGATGGCTTGGCCGAGCGCCCGGTATTGCGCAAGCGGCGCGCGCGCCTACATCGGCGCACAATGAATGTGATCGCGCAATTCGAACTGCTCAGCGATGCCGCGCAGTTGGCGTGGACCGGCGCGGGCCTGTGGCTGATCGCGGGTTTCTTCTCGCTCATGGAGCGCCGACGGACGCGCTTGCGCGATCTCGTGCGGCTCGATCAGGTGGTTTGGGTGCCGTGGACCGGTCTCTTCATGCTCGCAGCGATATTGGGCGGCGGATGCCTGGCAATGGGTTTGCCCGGGGTCATTAGCGCCTTGTAGCTCGCCCGACCGAGCCTTCAGCTGAACCTTTCCCACGCTGCCTGGCGGGAAACCCCGAGAGGTTGTGCGATCTGAGCCCAGCTCACGCCGCGTTGGCGAAGGGCATCGACTGCGTTAGCGAGATGCTTTCGGTAAGCTTCCAAGGTTGCCTCCAGACCCGCCAGCGCCCCGAGCAGCCGTTCGGTCGGCGAGGCGTGCGGATCGAATGCATCGGCGGGCACCGACGCACCCTGCATGACGAGATTGCACACGTCGACGCATTCATTGCAGATGTGAAGGCCGCCGGGACCAGCTGCCAGCTTTTCAATTTCTCGTTCGGATTTGCCGCAGAACGAGCAGGTTAACAGTGACATCATTACCTCCTGTCAGGCCTGTCCTGACAGTCAGGTGTGTCTTGACGTACAACGTGTCAAGGTTGCCTTTACAGGCAGGCCTCCAGATAAGCCTGATCAAACCCGAATTGCCGCGCCTTTTCGAGCGTATAGGGGCGCAGGCCCGACGAGCGGAATTCACCGAGGATCTTCCCGTCGTCGGTCTCGTCGAGATATTCGAACTTGAACAGCTCCTGCGTCACGATCACGTCGCCTTCCATCCCGATCACTTCGGTGATGTTGGTGGTGCGGCGCGAACCGTCGCGCAGACGCTTCACCTGCACGATGATATCGACCGATTCGGCGATCTGACGGCTGATGGCTTCCTTGGGGATCTTGATGTCACCCATCAGGATCATGTTTTCCATACGACCAAGGCACTCGCGCGGCGAGTTGGCGTGGAGTGTACACATTGAGCCATCGTGGCCGGTGTTTATCGCTGCGAGGAGATCGAAACACTCCGCGCCGCGAATTTCCCCGAGAATGATGCGGTCCGGGCGCATACGCAGCGCGTTCTTGACGAGGTCGCCGATGGTGATCGCGCCTTGGCCTTCGAGGTTCGGCGGGCGGGTTTCAAGCGGCAGCCAGTGCAGCTGTTGCAGGCGAAGTTCCGCCGCGTCTTCGATGGTTAGCACGCGCTCGCCCGGGTCGATCATTTTCGACAGGGCGTTCAGCATCGTTGTCTTGCCCGAACCCGTGCCGCCCGAGATGACGATGTTCATCCGGCAAGCGCCCGCGATCTTGAGCGCGGTCGCCATCTTGTCCGACATCGAGCCGAAATCGCGCAGCATATCGATGGTGATCGGCTTTTCGGAAAAAAACTTACGAATTGAGATCGCTGTGCCGCGCAGGCTGAGCGGCGGCACGATCACGTTCACACGGGAGCCGTCCTTCAGGCGGGCGTCAGCCAGCGGCGTGGTCTGGTCAACGCGGCGGCCGACCTGGTTCACGATGCGCTGGGCGATCTGGAACAGATGCTGTTCGTCGCGGAAGCGGATCGGGGCGAGCTGCAGCTTGCCCTTCTTTTCGATGTAGGTCTGATCGGGCCCGTTGACCATGATGTCGGACACGTCCGGATCGTTCAGCAGCTCTTCGAGCGGGCCAAAGCCAAGCAACTCGTCGATCAGCACCTTTTCCAGAGCAAATTGTTCGCGCCGGTTCAGCGTGACCTTAAGCTCGGCGAGCACTTCCAGAATGATCGGGCGGAATTCCTCGGAGAGTTCTTCCTTTGAAAGTGTCGCTGCCGCTTCGGGGTCGACACGTTCGAGCAGGCGCGGGAGCACCTGTTCCTTGATCTTGTGGACGCTCGCCTCGAAGCCGCCGACTTCCGAATTGGCCTCGCTGACCGCGGCCATGCGCTCGTTGAGGCGGTCGATCGCCTCCGAGGTCGAGGCGGGCCGGTGCGACTGCTGCGGCGCGGCCGGGGCCGGACGCGGAGCGGCGGCGACCGGCTCGCCCGGGATGGGCGGGAACTGTTCGCCGCCGCGCACCGGTACGCCCGGGCCCTTCATGGGACGCGCGACGCCGAAGGCGGGCCGTGCGCCCGGCTTCATCCCGCCAGCATTGCCCTTCTTGCCGAATGCGCTCATTCCCAGCCCCCGAGGCTCTCAATCATCAGTCGAGCACCGCGCCCTTTGTCCATCGAATGGACGACAGGTGCCTCTCGAATGATGGTGAATAGGAGCGAATGGTTGTTTTTTTCCTAAGCCTTGGCTGCCGCATCCCGATGGGCCGTCGTGCGGCCGGAACGGCGCCTTGCCGCTGACGCGGGGGCTTGCCGTGCGGTGCGGTCAAGCTAGAGGGAAGACAACAAGACAAAGGTGAAAATCGGATGTGCGGCATCATCGGGATCGTGGGCAAGTCCAGCGTGGCCGACCGCCTGGTCGAAGGCCTCAGGCGCATGGAATATCGCGGCTACGACAGCGCCGGGATCTGCACGCTGGCTGACGGCGCGCTGGTCCGGCGCCGCGCCGAGGGGCGGCTCGCCAACCTCGTCACGGTGCTGGCCGAGGACCCCGCGCCGGGCACCGTCGGGATCGCGCACACCCGCTGGGCCACCCACGGTGCGCCGACCGCGTCGAACGCCCACCCCCACGCGACCGCCGAGGTGGCGATCGTCCACAACGGGATCATCGAGAACTTCAAGGAGCTGCGCGCCGAACTCGCCGCCAAGGGCCGCACCTTCGAGAGCGAAACCGACAGCGAGGTCGTCGCCCACCTCATCTCGCAGGAGGTCGAGAATGGCGCCGACCCCGAGGCGGCGGTACGCGCGGTGCTGCCCCGCCTGCGCGGGGCCTTCGCGCTCGCCATCGCGTTCCGCCAGCACCCCGAGCTGCTGATCGGCGCGCGGCTCGGCTCGCCGCTGGTGGTGGGCTACGGGCCGGAAGGCGAGGAGGCAGAGATGTATCTTGGCTCCGACGCACTTGCGCTCGCACCGCTCACCCAGCGCATTGCCTACCTCGAAGAGGGCGACTGGGTGGTGATCCGCCGCGACAGCGCGCAGGTTTACGACGCCGCGGCCGCGCCCGTCACCCGCGAGATCCGCCTGTCCGGCGCCTCGGCCGCGGCGGTCGAGAAGGGCAATTATCGCCACTTCATGCAGAAGGAGATCTACGAGCAGCCCACAGTGGTGGCGCAGACGCTCGCCTCCTACCTCAGGCGCTCGGACAATTCGGTGGCGCTGCCGCAGATCGACTTCGACCTCTCCGCCGTGCGCCGCCTGACGATCGTCGCCTGCGGCACCTCTTTCTACGCAGGGATGGTGGCGAAATACTGGTTCGAGCAGTTCGCCCGCGTGCCGGTCGACATCGATGTCGCATCCGAGTTCCGCTACCGCGAGCCGGTGCTCGAGGAGGGAGGGCTCGCGCTGTTCATCTCGCAGAGCGGCGAGACGGCCGACACGCTCGCAGCGCTCCGGCACTGCAAGGCGAACGGCCAGACCATTGGCGTCGTCGTCAACGTGCCGACCAGCACGATGGCGCGCGAGGCCGACCTGCTGCTTCCCACCCACGCCGGCCCGGAAATCGGCGTCGCCTCGACCAAGGCCTTCACCTGTCAGCTCGCCGTGCTCGCCGCGCTCGCCGCGCATATGGCGGTGAAGAAAGGCCGCCTGACCCGCGACGAAGAGGCCGAGATCGTCCGTCACCTGCTCGAGGCGCCTGCTGCGCTCAACGCCGCGCTCGCGCATGACGACGAGATCGCCGCGATGGCGCACCTCGTCGCCCCGGCGCGCGATGTGCTCTACCTGGGCCGCGGGCAGGATTATCCGCTGGCCTTGGAAGGCGCGCTGAAGCTCAAGGAAATCAGCTACATCCACGCCGAGGGCTATGCTGCGGGCGAGATGAAGCACGGGCCGATCGCGCTGATCGACGACGCCGTGCCGGTGGTGGTCATCGCGCCCTCCGGCCCCTTGTTCGAGAAGACCGTCTCCAACATGGAGGAGGTGCGCGCGCGGGGGGGCCAGGTGGTGCTGATCTCGGACGCGGCAGGGATCGCCAAGGCGGGCGAGGGCTGTGTTGCGACCATCGAGATGCCGGTTGTCCACCCGCTGATTGTGCCGCTGGTTTACGCCGTGCCGGTGCAGCTGCTGGCCTATCACGTCGCCGTGGCGAAGGGCACCGACGTCGATCAACCGCGCAATCTCGCCAAGTCGGTGACGGTCGAATAGCCTTTCCGGTGGGCTATTCGGCGGCGGGCTTTACCGCCGCCTAACCTTTCGCCGCTATATCAAATGCGTGGCGAAGGAACCTAAGACCCAACAGGCAAGCGCTCCTGCGGCTTTGCCGATAGCCGATGTGCTCGGCCTGTCGCGCAATCCTGCGTTCGAGCCGACACGCCTGCGCCGCGAGGAATTCCAAGAGGTTGCGCGCGCCAGCCGCAACCGGATGCTCGCCAATGCGATGGTGGTGGTGCTGGTCGCGGCGATCTTCGTGCCGCTGATCGGTTGGCTTCCGGTGCTGCCCTGGGCGCTCATCTCCGGCCTGGTGCTGTGGCGGTCGCGGCAGACCGATCTGGTGCTGGTCGATCCGTCCTATCGCCCGGGCAGTGGCGGTGCGCTCGAGCAGTCGCAGATCATCAACGCAGGGATGGGCGCGGTGTGCTGGGTGGCGGCACTGCTCCTGTTCCCGTGGCTGGCGGGCGGCGCGCAGCAGGTCGCGCTGCTGCTGGTGACGATGGCGCTGATGGTCAGTTCGACCTTCGTCTTCACCACCTCGCCGGTCAGCATCCTCGTCTACATTGCGACCCTCGGGCTGGGGGCGGTGGCGAGCCTTGCGCTTGCCGGTCAGGCGATCGCGGCGGGCAGCGCGGTGCTCTTCGTTATCGGCTGCCTCGTCGCCACGGTCGAGATACGCACCACCTTCGTCAGGGCGCGGCTCGCCGAGGCCGCGGTCGCCGAGAAGGAAGCGGTTGTCTCGCTGCTGCTGCGCGAGTTCGAGGAGAACGAGGCCGACTGGCTGTGGGAGGTCGATCCGTCCCGCAAGCTGCGTGCCGTCTCGCCGCGTTTCGCCTTCGCGCTCGGCCAGTCGCAGGCCGAGGTCGAAGGCAAGCCGCTGCTCGAGATGATCGCCGGCCGCGGCTGGGCAAGCGGGCAGTTCCCGACGAGCCTCCACGAGCTGGCCGAGAAGCTCAAGAACCGCGAGAATTTCTCCAACATGCTGGTGCAGGTCGCGATCCTCGGCGAGGAGCGCTGGTGGGAGCTTTCGGGCACGCCGGTGCGCGACGAGCAGGGCCGCTTCACCGGCTTCCGCGGGGTTGGCTCGGACGTCACCGAACAGCGCAAGTCCTCCGAGAAGATCGCCTACCTCGCGCGCTACGACACGCTCACCCAGCTGCCCAATCGCCTGATGCTGACCGAGGCACTGGGCGAGGCGCTGCGCTATTCCCAGCAATGGCGCACGCGTTGCGCGCTGCTGATGGTCGACCTCGACCGCTTCAAGGCGGTCAACGATTCGCTCGGTCACATGACCGGCGACAAGCTACTCGCGCAGGTTTCCGCGCGGCTCCAGGCATTGATGGGCGAGCACCAGCTGTGCGGCCGCCTCGGCGGCGACGAGTTCGCGATCGTGATCCGCGAGGCGACGTCCGCGGGCATGGTGCATGACCTTGCCCGGCGCGTGATCGACCGCCTGTCGGAGCCTTACCAGGTTGACCACCACACCCTCTATGTCGGCGCCAGCGTCGGCTCTGCGGAAGGCCCGCGCGACGGCACCACCGTCGAGGAGATGATGCGCAACGCCGACCTTGCTCTCTATCGCGCCAAGGACGCGGGCGGCGGCGAGCACTGCCGCTTCGAGCCGGTGCTCCACGCCTCGGCCGAGGAGCGCCGCCAGCTCGAGGTCGCGCTGCGCAAGGCGCTGGGGCGCGACGAGATGGAGCTGCACTACCAGCCGGTCGTCGATGCGCGCTCCGAGAGCGTTGTGAGCTTCGAGGCGCTGGTGCGCTGGAACAGCGCCGAGCACGGCTTCGTGAGCCCGGGCAAGTTCATCCCGCTCGCCGAGGACACGCGCCTGATCGTGCCGATCGGCCAATGGGTGATGCGCAAGGCCTGCGAGGAGGCGCGCAACTGGCCCGACAACGTCAAGGTCAACGTCAACGTCTCGCCCGAACAGTTGCTTGAACCGGGCTTCCACAACGAGGTGGTCCAGTCGCTCGCCGTCTCGGGCCTGCGCCCGGAGCGGCTCGAGATCGAGGTGACGGAGAGCATCTTCCTGCGCGATGCGAGCATTGCGCGCGCGGCGCTCGAACAGGTCATGGCGCTGGGCTGCTCGGTCGCGCTCGACGATTTCGGGACCGGCTATTCCTCGCTGGGCTACCTCAGGAAGCTCAAGTTCTCGACCATCAAGGTCGATCGCACCTTCGTGCAAGGGGCGGCGCAGGGCAGCGCGGAGAGCCTCGCGATCATCAACGCGGTGGTCGCGATGGCGCGCAGCCTGCACATGACCACAACCGCCGAGGGCGTCGAGACTGCCGAGGAGGCCGAGCTGATCCGCAATCTCGGCTGCGACAAGATCCAGGGCTACTATTTCGGGCGGCCGATGCCGGCGTCCGAAGCGCGTTCGCTGTTCCGGGTGCTCCACTCGCGCCGCGCCTGAGGCGGCGGACTGCGCCGGCGTCAGGCGGTGGCGAAGCTCGTCAACAGGCCCTCGAACAGGCGCCGCCCGTCGGACCCGCCGAGCGAAGGCACGGCCGCAGGCTCGATCGCCCGCTCGGGGTGCGGCATCATTCCCAGCACCCGCCCATTGGCGGAGAGCACCCCCGCGATGTCGCGCGCCGAACCGTTGCAGCCTTCGGCATAGCGGAACGCCACGCGGCCCTCGCCCTCGAGCCGGTCGAGCGTCTCGGCATCGGCGTAGTAGTTGCCGTCGTGGTGCGCGACCGGGATGCGGATCGTCTCGCCCGGCCTGTAGCCGGCGGTGAAGGGCGAGCCCGCGTTCTCCACGGTCAGCGCCACAGTGCGGCACACGAAGCGCTGCCCGGCATTGCGCAGCAGCGCGCCGGGTAGAAGCCGCGCCTCGGTCAGCACCTGGAAGCCGTTGCACACGCCGAGCACCGGCACGCCGCGCTCGGACGCCGCTACAATCGCGCGCATGATCGGGCTGGTCGCCGCCATCGCGCCCGAGCGCAGGTAGTCGCCATAGGAAAAGCCGCCGGGCAGGGCGATGAGGTCGAGCCGCTCCGGCAGCTCGGCATCGGCGTGCCAGACGCGGATCGCCGGCTGGCCGGACACCGCTTCGAGCGCGGTTGCCATGTCCCGGTCGCAGTTCGAGCCGGGGAAGGTGATCACCGCCGCCCGGAAGGCCATCACCGCGCGCCCTCGATCTGGAAGCTCTCGATCACGGTGTTGGCGAGCAGCTTCTCGCACATCTGGCGGATCGTCGCCTCGTCGGTGCCGTCTGCGAGGTCCAATTCGATGAGCCGGCCGACGCGCACGTCCGCGACGCCTGCGAAGCCGAGACCCTCGAGCGCGTGGTGCACCGCGCGGCCCTGCGGATCGAGCACGCCGGGCTTCAGTCGGACGAGGACGCGCACTTGCATGGGCTTGAGCTCCGTAGATCACCGGGCGCACGCGGGAGGGGCGCCGCCGCGCTGCCGCTATAGCGTCCGCCCCCGCGCGCGCAATCGCGGATGTGCCGCTTGTGCACGGCGCTTGCGATTTCAACAGGATTGGCGCCTCGGCGCAGCGATCGGTGCGTGATCGACGCGCCGTTCGGCGCTAGACAGGGATTCGGCCTTGCCCCCTCACGGGGTGCAGCCGTTCACAAGGAAGGGCCGGCAGGAGGCGACCTGTCGGCCCTTTTCCTATGGTGCTGCCGGCTTGGCGGGCAGGACGGTGAAGGCGACCGCCTCGCCGGGCTTGAGGTAGCGGGCGGCGATGTCGCGAATATCCTCCGGGGTGATCGCTCTCATCCCCTCGGGGGCGGCGAGGAAGCGGTCCAGCCGATCGGGCTCGCTCTGCGCACGCGCGGCGAGGCCGAGCCAACCGCCGAGATCCTTGAGCGCGTTGCTGTATTCCTCGAGCCACGGCTTCCTTGCCCGTTCGATCACGTCGCCATCGAGCGGCTTGGCGGCCAGATCGGCGACAAGCTGCGCGACCGCCGCCTTGACGGGCTCGACCTTGTCCGCGGCGACCGCGGCTTGAATCGAGAAGGTGCCATAGCCCGGATAGGTGTGGCTGGTGATCGAGGCGGCCGAGGGCGAATAGGCCTGCCCCAGCTTCTCGCGCAGGCTCTCGGTCAGCTCGATGCGCACCACGCGGGAGAGAAGATCGAGCCGCTGCCCCTCGGCGAGATCGCGGTCGTCGGTGGTCGGCCAAACCCATTGGAGCAGCGCCTGGTCGGGTTCGCCCTTGTGGGTGAGGATGCGCTCGCCGCGGGTGGCGGTGAAGCGGCGCTGGCGGTTGTCCTCGCGCCGGTTGAACGAAGGTTCGCGCTGCGGCAGCGCGCCGAGTGTTGCGGCGACGGCGGCGATCGCGACGTCCTCGTCGATGTCGCCGACCAGCGCGAGCTCGATCGCGCCGCGCGCGAGCCGGTCGCCGATCGTCGCCTTGAGGCCCGCATAGTCGAGCGCGAGGAAGGCCTCCTTCGCCGGCAGGCTGAAGCGCGGGTCGTTGTCGGACAGGATCGCCCCGCTCGCATTGCCGAGCGCGCTGCGCGGGGTCGCATCGAGGCTGCGATAGGCATTCTCGATGTTCTTGCGGAAGCGTTCGACCCCCTCCTGCCGGTAGCCCGGATCGGTGAGGGTGGCTGCCAGCACCTGCATCTGCAACGCGAGATCGCGCGGGGTGGTGGTGGCCGAGGCGGTGAAGGCGTCGATGCTGCTCGACAGCGTGAAGCTGACGCTGCGTCCGGCGAGCACGCTCGCAAGCTCGTCCTGGCTGTGCCTGCCGAGCCCGCCTGCCGCGAGCGAATCCGCGAGGCTGGTGGCCAGCGGCGCCTCGCGGGTGTTCATCAGGTCGCCGCCGTCGACCGCCAGAGCGAAGGCGACGCGGTCCTTCCTCACGTCGGTGCGCTTGATCGTGAGGCGCACGCCGTTGGCGAAGGTGACGAAGCGGAAGCCGAGGCGGGGCTCGCGGGTGTCGGCAACCACGGTGCCCGAGGGGCCGAAATCGGTGTAACCGAAGGCGAGCGGTCCGCTGTCCGCCGGGACGGCGACAGGCAGCGCGAGGCCCTCGTCGAAGGCGGCCCTGAGCGCCGCCTCGCCGCCCTCGGGCGCGGTGCGGCCCTCGAAGCGGATCAGCGGTTCCTCAAGCGGCGCAGCGTCGGCGAGGAGCGCCTGCCACACGGCCTCGGGCGTGATCTCCGGCGCGAGGCGCTCGAACTCGGCGAGCTGCCATTCCGGCGTGGTCGGCACACGCTCGTCGGCGACCAATGCCAGCGCCGCGCCGACGAACACCGCGTTGCTGCGGGTGTCCGCCGCCTTGACGCCGTTCCGGTAGACCTCGAGGCGCGGATCCGCGGCGGCACCCGTGATGCCGAAGGCGGAAAGTCTGGGGCCGACCGCACGG
>JBJTSG010000121.1:0-4384 GCA_046076505.1 Erythrobacter sp.
TCCTGGCTCTCGGTCCCGCCCGCGCCGGCGTGGATTTCGAGATAGGTGTCGTTCCCGTCCGCCTCGCCCGAGAGCAGCGCCCGGACCTTGTCGGCATCCGCGCGGTCGGCGAGCGCGGCGAGGGTCGCGAGGCCGTCCTCGACGATCGATTCCTCACCCTCCGTCTCGCCCATCTCGACGAATTCGACCGCGTCGGCCATTTCGGCCTCGATCTCGCGCACGGTGTTCACCGCCGTCTCGAGAGTTTTCTGCTCGCGGCTGATCGCCTGGGCCTGCTTGGGATTGTCCCAGAGGTTCGGGTCCTGCACCCGCGCGTTCAGCTCGTCCAAACGGCGCAGCGCGCGCTCCCAGTCGAGCGACAGGCGCACCAGCGCCAGCGCCGCCTCGATCCGGTTGATGTAAGCCTGGCCCTCGGCCCGCATGTTCGATCCTTCGCGACGAATGAGCGTGATGAAGGGCGCCGCTTAACGCGGGCGGCGCAATTGTAAAGCGCGTGCCCGCCCGTTGGCGAAGCCCGTCGTTCCTACTTTCTCCGGAGCGCCTTCACCGCCGCGAGGGTCTGTTCGACATGGCCGCGGTAGTCGGGGTTCGAGTGCACCGCGGCGATCCTGCCGTCCTTGGCGATCACGTAGGAGGTGCGGGTGGTGAGGCCGCTCGCGCCCATCGATACGTCGTAGGCCTTGACGACGTCGGCGCTCGCGACCCCGACCGGGAAGGCGTCGCGGCATTCCTTGCGGCTGAAGTCCTTGAGCGTTTCGATGTTGTCCGCAGACATGCCGATCACGCTTGCACCGGCCGCCTTGAACTGCGGCATGGCCTCGGCGAAGGCGTTGGCCTCGAGGGTGCAGCCTTGCGTAAAAGCCTTGGGGTAGAAATAGAGCACGACCGGCCCCTTCGCGAGCGCGGCCTTCAGCGCGAAGGCGAACTCCTTGCCGGCGAGCGCCGCCTTGGTCGAGAACACGGGCGCCTTGGCCCCCTTGGGAAGCTCGGCGGAAGCGGAGGTGACGCCAGCAAGGCCAGCGAGGGCAAGCGCCGCGAAGGCGATGGTGCGAAGCTGTTTCATGGGCTCTCCAACGTGAATGCGGGGCGAAGGGTTCCGGCCGGCATCAGTCGATACCGCCCTCGTCCAAGTATTCGGGCTCCTTGACGACCGCGCTCTCGGCACTCTGCCGGCCAGCGCGGATCAGCGCGAGTATCTCGTTGTGCTTGGCGGCGATCGCGTCCTGGCGGGTGTAGCGCTCGGGTTCGGTGTCGGGCTTGAAGGCCTCCCAGATGATCGCCGACTTGGGATCATCGGTCGGCCAACCCTCGAAAACGCGCTTGCCCGAGCGGCGGTCGACGCGGACCATCCGCACACCCGTGGGCGCGACGGGGGGAAGGTCGGACCACTTGTCGCGGGTCTTCTCGATCAGGCTCTTGACGATCGGGGCGGAGATCGTGCCGCCGTAGGCATAGCCGCCCATGTCGCGCGGCTGGTCGAAGCCGACATAGGCGCCCGCGATGATCTGCTGGGTCCCCCCGATGAACCAGACATCCTTGGGACCGGTGGTCGTCCCGGTCTTCCCGAATAGCGGCAGGCCGAGGGAGTTCAGCACCGTCGCCGTCCCGCGGCTCACCGCGCCGCGCAGCATGTGCATGACCTGGAAGGCAGTGCGCGCATCCATCGCCTGGGTGCCGCGCGGGCCGAAGCGGGGCATCGGCTTTCCGTCCCACGCGGCCATGTTGCAGCCGCGGCACTCGCGCTGGTCGGCGCGCCACAGGACCTTGCCCCGGCGGTCCTGCACGTAGTCGATCACCGTCGGCTGGTTGAGGCGGCCGAAATTGGCAAGCGCGCCATAGGCCGCGACCATCCTGGTCAGTGTCGTCTCCCCGGCGCCCAGCGCTGTCGAGGGATAGGCCGGGAACTTGCCGATCCCCACCTTCTCGATCTCGCGCACGACGCTGTTCATGCCTGCCGTCATGCCGATCTGCACGGTCATGATGTTCTGGGACTGCTCGAGCCCGTAACGCATCGGGTGCTGCCCGCCCGCGCCCCGCCCGCCGCGGATACACTTCTCGCCGAGCCCCGCCCCCTGAAAGAAGCAGAAGCGCGAGTTGTCGATCTGGGTCGAGGGGGTCATCCCGCTGTCGAGCCCGGCGGCGTAGACGAAGGGTTTGATGGTCGAGCCCGGCTGGCGCATCGCCTGGGTCGCCCGGTTGAAATCCGAGAGGCGGTTGTCGAAGCCGCCCTGCATCGCCATCACCCGTCCCGACTGCGCCTGCTGGACGACGAGCGCGCCCTGCGCTTCGGGGATTGTGCGCACGCCCCAGGCATTGCCGACAGGAGCGACGGCGATAACGTCACCGGCCTTGAGGCGGTCGGGCAGGCCGATCAGCGGCGCCTCGCTGCCATCGGCAAACCCGATCCGCGCGCTCGCCCGGCCGCGCTGCGTGACGACGCCGATCCGCCAGTCCTTGTAGCTGATCCCGAGCGGCGAGGACTGGAGGCGGCTCATCCACTTGCCGTCCGAGACGTCGAGCGTCGCGATCGGTGCCTTCCACGCGCGCCCGCCCTGATAGCGCAGCAGGCCTTCGCGAAGAGCATCGCGCGCGCCGATCTGCATTTCCGGATCAAGGCTGGTGCGCACCCACAAGCCGCCGGCATAGACCGAGTTGGGCCCGTTCTCGGCCGTCTCGCCGAAGCGCTCGATGAGTTCGCGGCGCACCTCCTCGAGGAAGTAGCCGGCATCGACGCTGCGCTCGCGCCGCTGGGTCACGAGGCCAAGCGGCATCGCCGCCGCGGCGCGACGCTGCGAGCCCGAGATGAAGCCGTTCTTCTCCATCTGGTCGAGCACGAAGTTGCGCCGCTCGAGCGCCGCCTGCTCCTGACCCTTGCGGCCGTAGCGCTCGGGCGCCTTGGGGAGGATCGCAAGAAAGGCCATTTCGTGGAGCTCGAGCTGGTCGACGTCCTTGTCGAAATAGGCCCGGGCGGCCGCCTGCACCCCGAAGGAGCGGCGCCCCAAAGGGATCTCGTTGAGGTAGAGCTCGAGGATCTCCTGCTTGGTCAGCACCTGCTCGATGCGCCCGGCAAGGATCATCTCCTTCAATTTACGGGTGACCGAATATTCGTCACCCAGCAGCAGGTTCTTGGCGACCTGCTGGGTGATCGTCGAACCGCCCACGGCGCGCTCGCCCGTCCCGGCCTTGCGCGCATAGTCGAACACCGCGTTGGCGGTCCCGAGGAAGTCGACCCCGCCATGAGTGAAAAAGGTCTTGTCCTCGGCCGAGAGGTAAGCCTCGATCAGCTTCTGCGGAAAATCGGCGAATTGCAATTGGACCCGGCGTTCACGGGCGTAGGAATGGACGATCTCCCCGTCGATCCCGCGCACCACGGTGGGCAGCGGCGTCTCGTAGGTGAGCAGTGCCTCGGCTTCGGGAAGATCGCTCGCGAGCCACACGAAGAGCGCAATCCAGAGCGCGAGCGCAAGTCCGAAGCCGATCGCGACGAGCTTGAACAGGAAGCTCCGCCGCCACCTGTCGCGGAACCACGCGAGCGCCCCACCGAGGTCGCGGTTCACCCGGTAGCGCAGGTATGCCCAGGTCGATTGCTGGTCGGAGGCGGGAGGCGTCTCGGTCATGAACGGTCGGGCAACTAGCACGCAGGGCTCGGCCAAGGCTAGCCGCTTTGCGCTCCTATCCGCCTGTCGCGGCAGGCTCGCTGGCGCGCGCGAAATGGATGCGGATCGCGCGGGCGAGGATGGCGGCGTATTGCGCGCGGCCCTCCTTCGTGGTAGGGCGCGCGCGGTCGGTGACATTGGTGACGAAGCCACTCTCGAACAACACCGAGGGCACATCCGGCGCGCGCAGCACCGCGAGCGCGGCGGCGCGCCTGGGCTGCGGGATGAAGGGCAGCGTGCCGGCGCCTTCGCGCAGCACGAGAGCTGCAAAGGCGAGCGCCTCTTCCTGGGTGCGTTGCTGCGAGAGCTCGACGAGGATCGTGCTGACGGTTGCGCTCTGGCCCTTGACGGTGATGCCGTTCAAGCGGTCGGCATCGTTCTCGCGCGCGGCGAAGCGCGCCGCTGCCTCGTTCGAGGCTGCGTTCGAGAGCGTGTAGATGCTCGCCCCGCTCACCTCCTCCTTCTCGCCCGCCGAATCCGCGTGGATCGGGATGAACAGGCTCGCCTCGAGGCGCCGCGCGATCTCGGGGCGGTAGGGGAGCGGGAGGATGCGGTCGTCGGAGCGGGTCAGGGCGACGCGGATGCCGCCCTGCTTGAGCAACTCGTCGCGCAGCGCCATAGCGAGCGCGAGGGTGATGTCCTTCTCCTCGACGCGGCGGCCCTCGGCGTCTGTGCCGATCGCGCCGGGGTCGCGCCCGCCGTGGCCGGCATCGATCACCACCAGCGGA
>JBJTSG010000122.1:0-19929 GCA_046076505.1 Erythrobacter sp.
GCCCACCATGGAGAAGGGCAACCTCGCCAAATGGCTGAAGAAGGAAGGCGAGACCATCAAGTCCGGTGACGTCATCGCCGAGATCGAGACCGACAAGGCGACGATGGAATTCGAGGCGATCGACGAAGGCGTGCTCGAAAAGATCCTCGTGCCCGCCGGCACCGAGGATGTCGCCGTCGGCGCGGTGATCGCGTTGATCAAGGGGGAAGGGGAGGAGCCTGCATATGTGACCGCTCCTGCGCCTACTGCCGCCGAGCCCGAGGTCGCCACGCGCGGCGAGGAAGGGCGGGGCGAGGGCAATAGCGCCAAGCCCGCTGCCGAGCCGCTGAAGGCCAAGGCCGCCCCGTCGCATCATGCCGCGCTTCCGCAAGGCACCACCTTCACCAGCACCACGGTGCGCGAGGCCCTGCGCGATGCCATGGCCGAGGAAATGCGCAAGGATCCCAGGGTCTTCGTGATGGGCGAGGAGGTCGCCGAATACCAGGGCGCCTACAAGGTCACGCAAGGATTGCTCGCCGAATTCGGCCCCAAGCGCGTCATCGACACGCCGATCACCGAATACGGCTTTGCCGGCATCGGGACGGGCGCGGCGATGGGGGGGCTGCGTCCGATCGTCGAGTTCATGACCTTCAACTTCGCCATGCAGGCGATCGACCACATCATCAACTCGGCCGCCAAGACGAACTACATGTCCGGCGGCCAGATGCGCTGCCCGATCGTGTTCCGCGGCCCCAACGGCGCCGCCAGCCGCGTCGCGGCCCAGCACTCGCAGAACTACGGGCCTTGGTATGCGAGCGTGCCGGGCCTGATCGTCATTGCCCCCTATGATGCGGCCGATGCCAAGGGGCTGATGAAGGCCGCGATCCGCAGTGAAGACCCGGTGGTGTTCCTCGAGAACGAACTCGTATACGGGCGCAGCTTCGACGTCCCGGACGTCGAGGATTACGTCCTGCCGATCGGCAAGGCGCGCATTGTGCGGGAAGGCAGGGACGTCACCATCGTCAGCTATTCGATCGGTGTCGGCCTTGCGCTGGAAGCGGCGAACACGCTGGCGGGCGAGGGGATCGAGGCCGAAGTGATCGACCTTCGCACCTTGCGTCCGCTCGACAAGCAGACCGTGCTCGAAAGCGTCGCCAAGACCAACCGGTTGATCGTCGCCGAAGAAGGCTGGCCGACCTGCTCGATCGCCTCGGAAATCATCGCGATCTGCATGGAGGAGGGCTTTGACCACCTCGATGCGCCGGTCCTGCGCGTGTGCAATGAGGACGTGCCGCTGCCCTATGCCGCCAACCTCGAGAAGCTCGCGCTGATCGACGCAGGCCGCATCGCCGAGGCGGCGCGCAAGGTCTGCTACAAGGCGTGAGGCCGCGCCCGGCGGCCTCGCCTGAAGGTCAGGTGCGGTTCGCCGAGTAGACCGTGCAGCTTGCGACGTTGCCCCCGGCGTACATCCCGTTGGCGGCAGGCCCGCCCGTGAGGTCGCGGTTGTCGCGCACGTTGAAGGCGGCGGTGTAGCGGATCTGCTGGTTGTTGAAGAGGTTCATCGGCGTCACCGAGCTGAAGTCGTAGGCGACCTCGACGAACATCACCGCCGTGCCGGCCGCTGCGGTGATGACGCGCCCGGGATCGCCCATGCCGGCGAAGGAGGTGCCGGTCGCTCCGGTGCCCTGGGTGCCGTAGCTCGAGTTGAACACCTTGGCCCCGCGGCACCGCTGCCAGGCGATCCACTGACCCCCGGATGAGTTGCGCTGGAGGCTCGAGATGATCACCCGGCCCTGCTGGAAGATGCGGATGCTGGCACCGAGCTGCTCGGCGCCGATCATCGTGTCGTTGATGTCGCGCTCGTAGACGCGCTTGGCGCCGAGCGCATTGTCGTCCCCGACGCGCGAGGCGTTGTCGGCGACCTGCATCGCCACCTGGCTGACCTGCATGTGGGTGATCACGAGCAGCGCGGTGTCGGTGCCCATCATGCCCATGCCGAGCACCAGTGGGGCGGCGAAGGCGAACTCGACGAAGGCAAGGCCCGAGGTGTCGCCGCCCAGCTTGCGGGTCACGCGGCGCGTCAGGGTGCGGATCGTCCTGCCGAGGGTGCGCGTCATGTGCAGTTCCTCACTGTCGTTATCTTCGCATCCTGCTGCGCGAAGGGCTGGTTGCGCAGCACTGTCGCGCTGCTCAGCGAGACGTTGGCCGGCAGCCCGATCATCGAGAACAGCGGGAAGAGGCGCGGGTAGGTGACGGTAGCGTTGTAGACGACCACGTCGCGCGCCCCGCCGATCCCGGTCTTCCCGCGGTTGGAATCCCAGCGGCTGTTGTTGTTGCTGTCGACATAGGGCTCGTTGGCGTCGCAGCGGGCATTGCCGTTCATGTCCGTGAAGTCCTCCGGCGCCCCGACATCGGAAAAGTCGTATTGCGATAGCTTCTCGATGGTGATGGTGCTGCCCTGCGGCATGACGGTCGCGATCTGCTCGCGCACGCGCGCATCGATGCTGGCTTCGCTGGCCGCGGCGCTCTGCAGGGTGATATCGCGCCCCGCCTTCTGCAGCGCCCCGTTCAGCACCGAGCTGGTGTACTGCGTGTGCGCGATGTCGAAGAGGCCGAATATCATCAGCATCAGCACCGGCCCGACGAAGGCGAACTCGACGATCGTCACGCCCCTGCGGTCGTCCCGCAGCCGTCGCAGCGATCGCGCTAGGGGAGGCAGCCGGCGCATCACGAGGTGAGCCTCAGCGACGCGATCTTGCTGGCGATTTCCTGGAACCGCGCGTTGAGCGTCGCGCTGTCGTTGGCCTGGAAGGCGCGGCCCGGCGAGGCGCAGCTGGTGAGGTTGCTGGTCAGCGTCGTCCCGAAGGCGACCACCCAGACCGTGATGTTCTCCTGCTGCGCGGCGCGGCAGATCGCATGGAGGCGGGTGCACGCCGGTTGAATTCGGTCGTGCTGTTGCCGGTGCCGGTGATGCGGCGGTCCCACCACTCGACGCCGTGGGTCGAATAGTTCTCGACGTTGTTGACCTGCTCACCGTCGGTCATGAAGATGATGTGCCGCGAGATCGGGTCGCCGTTGGGCGCCTGGTTGTTCACCACCGAGAACATGCCGTTCGGGCTCAGGAAGCGCGCGCCCCACACCATCCCGATGTCGTGGTAGGTGTTGCCGCCTGCAGCCAGCGCGTCGACATAGGTCTGGAGCTCGCTGCGGGTCATCGTTCCGAGGCGGCGCGCGGCGCGCGGACACGCCCAGCCGGCACGGTTCAGATCATTGGCCGTGGTCATGTTGTTGATCTGGTTGCCGCCGCCGTCTTCGCGCTTCCACACCGCGTTCGGCAGGGCCGGGTGCCACTTCTGGGCCTCCGTGGAGGGCACCAGATTGATGTTGATGTCGAAGGCGTTGGCCGGGATCGGGCTGTAGTTGTCGGTGAGGACCGTGTCGGGCTCCTCGATGCACCCGGCCCACGAGACGCTCGTCATCGCCCCGTTCGCACCGATCGGCATCTGCACGGTGTTGCCGGTGTTGTAGACGTCCGCGAGGTTGACCGATTCCCATCCGGCAGGGCTTCCCGCCGGATTGTTGACGTTGCAGGGATTGGTCGCTCCGGTCGTGACCGGGCAATAGATCCACTGACTGAACTGCGGGCTGACTTCGGTGGCGGTGGCCGGACGGGTCTTTCGCACCCGCGCACGGCAACCGGCGCGGTTCCACGAATCCCCACCGGACCACTGGTCGAGCACGAATTCCGGCGTCGCGAAGATGTACCAGGTCTGGTTCACGCCATTGACGGTCACGGTCTGCGTGGTGTTGCCATAGTTGGTGCAGGCGGTCTGCGCCTGCGTGCCGGCGGTGCCGTCGGTGCGGAACCGGTAATGGTCGGTGTTGGTCGAGCCCAGGTTTGAAATCACCCGCGGCAACCACTCGGTCTGGTCGCTCACCACCACGGGATCCCCGGCCCTGAGGCCGGGTAGCGCTGCCGGATTGTAGCTTGCAACACGCGATTGATAGGTGTGCGTATCCGCCATGTATTGGCGCGGGATCGAGAAGCCGACGTTCACCTGCTGCGAATAGGGCACGATCCCGTAGCGCACCTGTGCCGTTGCCGGAGCGGCGGCAGCAAGCGTGTCGTAGAAGTTCATCACCGCGGCGCGGAGCGCGACGATCTTCGATCCGGCACCGGAGTTGCAGTTGCTGCCGTTCGGGCAGTCCGCCATCGAGCCGGTGACGTCGAGCACGAACATCACGTCGGTGTTCGCGACGTTCACTTCCGCACTGCAGGTCGCGCGCAAGGCGAAGGTGGTGTAGCCGAAGGCGCCCATGATCGTGGTCGGCAGGTTCGCGGTCGCGGTGCCGGTGACGACGCCGCTCGAGTCAGCCGTGTAGCTGCGCGTCCGGTTGGTGGTGCCGAAGATGCCGTCGTTGAAGTTCTGGTCGAAGAAGGTGTTGGCGATCGTCTGGTGGGCGGTCGTGAAGGTCGAGGTCGTCATCGCCTGGCGCGCGGCGAGGGCGCCCGCGTCGCAGGCGTTCTGGAGACGCGCGGCCGCCATGTAGTAGCGACTGGCGTCGACCCCGCCGCCGACCATCGCCATCAGCGGGATCAGCGAGGCCGCGGCGATCGCGAGCGTGTTGGCGGTGATGTCATGCTGCAGCCGTTGCATGAACGACGTGCGGCCTTGCGTTTCTCGCGCCATCGGTTTGGTGCCCTTCCCCTGAAATCCGCCGCGGATGCGCGGATATTCCAGATTCATCGTCCGGCCTTAGTCGGGTCTGGTAAGCGCATCTTCAAAGATCATGGTTAGCGAAGTCCTAACGCCGGCCCGCGGTAACGGATTTGCCCTTTCGTCCCGCGTCGGGACACCCGCTTGCCAAGCCCGCACTGCCCCCGCTAGGCGCGCTGCATCGTGACCGACGCGCCTGCCGACCTCCTACTGCCCGAAGCGGACCTCGCGCTCGCGTGGAGCCCGCGGCAGGTGCGCGGGCCGTTAAGTATCGCGCTCCAGTTCGATCGCCGTCTCGCGCGGATCGTCGCCCGCACGCGCGAGGCGATGCTCGGCCAGATGCGGCTCGCATGGTGGCGCGAGGCGCTTGAAAAGCCGGTTAACGAGCGCCCGCGCGGCAATGCGGTGCTCGACGGATTGAACACGCACTGGGCGGGCCGCGAAGCGGCGCTGGTGGCGATCGTCGATGCCTGGGAGGTGCTGGTCACCGCCGAGCGGCTCGGGCCCGCGGAGGCGCGGAGCTTCGGGGCGGGGCGGGGCGCCTTCTTCGCTGCTCTGGCTGGCGCACAGGCAAGCGAAGCGCAGCGCGGTCGCCTGACGCTTGCCGGGCGGCGCTGGGCGCTCGCCGACGCAGCGGCCGGCATGTCCGACGCAGGCGAGCGCGCGGTGCTGGTCGCGGCGGGGCGGGCGGCCGGTGAGGCGAGCGGGCGCCTGCCCCGCGATCTCAGGGGGCTCGCCGTGCTCGAAGCGCTCGCCCTGCGTTCGCTCGCGCGCGGCGGCACCCCTCTGATGGCGGGCCGGGGGGCAGCTCTGGCGGCGCTGCGGGCCGCTATCCTTCGTACCTGATCGGGTGTATCCTCTCGCCGGCGGCAAATGGGGGGGCAGACCATTGCAACGGATCGTGTTGGGAGCATTGGGCGCGCTCGCCCTCGTCGGCATCGGGACCTTCTGGTGGCAGGGCCGCGCCCAGATCGAGAAGGGCGCGCCGCCGCCGGCGGTCCAGCCCGCCAAGGCCGACCCGATGAAGCTGCCGCTGGCGGACCCGGGCAGCCAGAAGGGGCCGCTGCCACCCGAACTCACCGAACGCACGCGCGAGCAGCAGCGCTTCGATCACCTCGATCGCAATCGTGACAATTCGATCTCGAGGAACGAGATGCTGGCGACCCGCACCGACGGCTTCCGCAAGCTCGACAAGGACGGCAACAACCTGCTGACCTTCGAGGAATGGGCGGTGACGACGGTCGACCGCTTCGCGGGTGCGGACGCGGACAAGGACGGCCGGCTCACGCGGGCCGAGTTCGCGACGACTGCGCCCAAGCCGGTCGAGCGCAAACCCGCCTGCAAGTGCTGAAGGCCTAGGCCGGAACTGTCTCGCGGCTTGCGGTAATCCATGCGGCGAGGTCTGCCTTGGCGCGCGAGGTGTACGCCTCCTTGCGAGCCTTCTTGCCGACGTCGTGGAGCGGCGGGAAGAGCCCGAAATTGACGTTCATGGGCTGGAAGGTCTCGGCCTCGGCATCGCCGGTGATGTGGCTGAGGAGCGCGCCAAGCGCCGTCGTTGCCGGAAGCGGCTGCCAGGCGCGGCCGGCCAGTTCGGCGGCCGTCATCAGTCCGGCGACAAGGCCGATGGCGGCGCTTTCGACATAGCCCTCGCAGCCCGTCACCTGCCCTGCGAAGCGAATATGGGGCGCGGCTTTGAGGCGCAGCTGCCGGTCGAGCACCTTAGGGGAGTTGAGAAAGGTGTTCCGGTGCAGGCCGCCCAGCCGCGCGAATTCGGCATTCTCCAGCCCCGGGATGGTGCGGAACAGCTCGACCTGCGCGGCGTATTTCAACTTCGTCTGGAAGCCCACCATGTTCCATAGCGTGCCCAGCTTGTTGTCCTGCCGCAGCTGCACCACGGCATAGGGCCAGCGGCCTTGCGGGAATTCGGGGGTGACATCGAAGGGATTGTCGAGGCCGACGCCCTTCATCGGCCCAAACCTTAGGGTATCGACCCCGCGCTCGGCCATCACCTCGATCGGCATGCAGCCGTCGAAGTAAGGGGTGTCCTTTTCCCACTGCTTGAACTCGGTCTTCTCGCCCTCGATCAGCCCGCGGTGGAAGGCAAGGTACTGTTCCCTGGTCATCGGGCAGTTGATGTAGTCGCCGCCCTCGTTGCTGGCCTCGGTGCGCTTGTTCCAGCGCGACTGGATCCAGACCTTGCTCATGTCGATGCTGTCGCGGTGGACGATCGGCGCGATGGCATCGAAGAAGGCGAGGCGTTCGGAGCCGGTGGCGCGCACGATGCTTGCAGCGAGTGCCTCGGCGGTCAGCGGTCCGGTGGCGACGATGGTGAGGCCGGCATCGGGAAGTGTGTCGATCCGCTCGCGCACGATCGTCACGTTGGGGTGCTGCGACAGCGCCTTATCGACCTCGGCGGAAAAGACGTCCCGGTCGACCGCCATGGCGCTGCCCGCCGGCACCCGCGCGACCTCGCCCGCGCGCATCACGAGGCTGTCGAGCGCGCGCATCTCGTGGTGGAGCAGCCCGACCGCGTTCTTCGTGTCGTCGTCAGAGCGGAAGGAATTGGAGCAGACGAGCTCGGCTAGGCCATCGGTCTGGTGGGCCGGCGTCATCTCTCCCGAGCCACGCATCTCCGACAGGCGCACCCTCACCCCTGCCCGCGCGAGCTGCCAGGCCGCCTCGCTGCCGGCGAGGCCGCCGCCGATGATGTGAACATCGTGCAAAGGTGCGCTTGCGGTCATGGCGGGGCAGGTAGAGGCGTGTTAGCCCGCCTGCAAGCCCCTCCAAAAGGGGCACAAGGGAAGGGCAGGGATGGCGAAACGCGCGTTGATCGAACAGAGACCGTGGCTGCTGGCGAGCGTCGCCGCGGCGGTCGCCTACTACTTCCTGCGCGACAATCCGATCGGCGAAGGGCTGTGGGGCCTGCTGCTCAAGGGGGCGGGCGTCGCCCTTCTCGCGGTCTACGTCCTGCTGCGCGTGCCCCGGGGCAAGCACCATGGCGACGGCCTGCTGCTGGTCGGCGCGCTGGCGCTCGCTTCGGCCGGGGACATGGCGATCGAGCTCGATTTTCTCGCAGGCGGTGCCTTTTTCGCTGCGGCGCACGTGACCGCGGTGGGGCTCTACCTCAGGAACCGCCACAAGCGCCCGTCGCCGACGCAGAAACTGATGGGCGCCGCGCTGCTGATCGGCACTCCGCTCGCGAGCTGGCTGCTCAGCGGCCAGCCGGAGGTCGCGGTCTATGCAGCCTTCCTCGGCGCGATGGCCTCGGCCGCATGGATGAGCCACTATCCGCGCTACCGCGTGGGGACGGGGGCGGTGCTTTTCGTGCTGAGCGATTGGCTGATCTTCGCGCGCATGGGCAGCGTCGATCTCGAACCGCTCAACACGCTCCTGATCTGGCCGCTCTACTATGCCGGCCAGCTGATGATCGCGACCGGCATCGTGCAATGCCTGCGTGGGGAGCAGCCCGTTCGGTAGACTGAGGTTTGCGGCAGGCCGCGTCGCGGTGGCCGGGCGCCCGTGATACACTTGCGCCGTCCACCGCGCGAGGATTCCATGATCGACCACATCGGCTTCGCTGTCAGCAATATCGCGCGCAGCCGCGCCTTCTACGACGCCGCGCTTGCGCCCCTCGGCCTCGCGCTCGTCATGGAATTCGGCCCCGAGCAGACCGAGAGCGGCGGCACGGCACTCGGCTACGGCGAGGAGGGCGAGCCGTTCTTCTGGATCGGCGACAACGAGCAGGTCGGGGAGGGCACGCATGTTGCGCTGTCCGCCCCCACGCGCGCCGCGGTCGATGCCTTCCACGCCGCCGCGCTGGCTGGGGGCGGACGCGATCACGGCGCGCCGGGGCTGCGCGAGCACTATGGGCCGGACTACTATGCCGCCTTCGTGCTCGACCCCGACGGGATCAACCTCGAGGCGGTCTGCCGGAAGAAGGCCTAGGCAGGACCCTCGTCGCTGTCGCTGTCGAGTGCGGGAACTTCCGCGCCATGTTCGACCATCTCGGCCACCACCGCTTCCTCGGCGGGGTTCTCCGGTTCGGTCGTCTCGTCGATCAGCGCTGCGCCGACGATGTGCTCGCCCTTGGCGACGTCGAAGATGCGGATGCCCGCGGAGCCGCGGCCGGAGATGGCGAAGCCCTTCAGGGTCTCGAAACCCCCATCGATGCAGTGGCGGAAATCGACCGCGACGCGGATCAGCTTGGCCTGGTCGGTGACCAGCATCAGTTGCGAACCGTGGCGCACCGGGAAGCTCGCCACCACCGGGCCGTTGCGCTCGGGATTGCTCTCGGGCGCGCCGATGTTGGTGATCCCATGGCAGCCGCGCGCGGTGGTGCGGTATTCATAGGCCGAGGAGATCTTGCCGTAGCCGTTGGCGGTGATGGTGAGGATGAATTCTTCGCCTTCCGCCATCGCCGCGATCTGCTCTTCGGGGAGCGTCGGGACAGCGTCGTTGTTCTTCCACTTGGCCGCGCGGATGTAGGCCTCGCGGGTCTCGATGCTGGCAGTGAGCGGGGCGAGCACGGCCATGCTCACGACCTTGCCGCCCTTCTTGAGGCTCATGCCGCGCACGCCGATGCCCGTCCGGCTCTTGGTCTCGCGCGCGTCGGTGGCGGCGAAGCGGATCGCCTTGCCGGAATCGCTGGCGAGGAAGATCTCCTGGTCCTCGGTGAGGAGCTGCACCCCGATCAGCCGGTCGCCCGAACCCTCGACAAAGCCCATCGCGTACTTCCCGCCCGTCGGAATATTGGAGAAGGCGTCCATCGAGTTGCGGCGGACCATGCCCTGCTCGGTCGCGAAGACGATGTTGAGGCTTTCCCACTGGGCTTCGTCCTCGGGGAGGGGGAGGACGTTGGTGACGCGCTCCTCCTCGCCCAAGGGCAGGAGGTTGACCATCGGGCGGCCCTTGGTGGTCGGGCCACCTTCGGGCAGCTTCCAAACCTTCATGCGGTAGACGCGGCCGGTGTTGGTGAAGAACAGCACCGGGTTGTGGGTCGAGGTGACGAACAGCTCGACCACCGCGTCCTCGTCCTTGGTCGCCATCCCCGAGCGGCCCTTGCCGCCTCGCGCCTGGGCGCGGAAGGCATCGAGCGGGGTGCGCTTGATGTAGCCGCCGTGGGTGACGGTCACGACCATGTCCTCGCGCTCGATCAGGTCTTCGTCTTCAAGGCCGTCCCATGCAGGCGCGATCTCGGAGAGGCGCGGGGTGGCGTAGGTGGCGCGGATTTCCTCCAGCTCGCCGCGCATCACCCCGTAAAGCTTCACACGGTCCGCGAGGATCGCAAGGTATTCCTCGATCGCGGCGGCAAGGCCCTTCAGTTCGTCGCCGATCTCGTCGCGACCGAGGGCGGTGAGGCGGTGGAGGCGCAGCTCGAGGATGGCCTTCACCTGCCGTTCGGACAGCATGTAGGTGCCGCCGCTCTCGTCGGCGGAGGGCTCGATCGCCTCGACAAGGCGGATGTACTGCGCGATGTCGCCGATCGGCCATTCCTTGGCGAGCAGCTTGGCGCGGGCTTCGGCCGGGTTGCGGGCCGAGCGGATCATCGCCACGACCTCATCGAGGTTCGAAACCGCGACCACCAGGCCCAGCAACAGATGCGCCCGTTCGCGCGCCTTGTTCAGCTCGAACTTGGTGCGGCGGGTGATGACCTCCTCGCGGAAGGCGATGAAGCTCTGCACGATGTCGCGAAGGGTGAGCACCTCGGGGCGCCCGCCGCGGATCGCCAGCATGTTCGCGGGGAAGGAGGACTGCGCAGGCGTGTGGCGCCAGATCTGGTTCAGCACCACCTCGGGCGTCGCGTCGCGCTTCAGGTCGACGACGACCCGAACGCCCTCGCGAGAGGATTCGTCACGGATGTCGCTGATGCCCTCGATGCGCTTGTCCTTGGCGGCCTCGGCGATCTTCTCGACGAGATTCGACTTGCCGACCTGGTAGGGGATCGAGGTGAAGACGATCGACTGGCGCTCGTTCCGGCCGCGCTCGATATCGTGGCGACAGCGCATCAGGATCGAGCCCCGCCCGGTGGTGTAGGCCATCCGGGCGCCATGCGTGCCGAGGATCAGCGGGGCGGTGGGGAAATCGGGGCCGGGGATGAACTTGATCAGCTCTTCCGAGGTGATGTGCGGATTCTCGATGAAGGCGAGGCAGCCGTCGATCACTTCGCCGAGGTTGTGCGGCGGCACGTTCGTCGCCATCCCGACCGCGATCCCGCCTGCGCCATTGACGAGCAGGTTAGGGAAGCGCGCCGGCAGCACCGTCGGCTCCTTGCGGGAGCCATCGTAGTTGTCGGTGAAGTCGACCGTGTCCTTGTCGAGATCGTCGAGCAGCGAGTTCGCGACCCGCGCCAGGCGCGCTTCGGTGTAGCGCATCGAGGCCGGCGGATCGGGGTCCATCGAGCCGAAATTGCCCTGACCGTCAATCAGGGGCACGCGCATCGACCAGGGCTGGGTCATGCGGGCGAGCGCGTCATAGATCGCCGCGTCCCCGTGCGGGTGATAGTTGCCCATGACGTCGCCGACGATCTTGGCGCTCTTGCGATAGGGCCTGCCGGCGACGAAGCCGCCTTCCTGGCTGGCGAAGAGAATGCGGCGATGCACCGGCTTCAAACCGTCGCGCACGTCGGGGAGCGCGCGGGAGACGATGACGCTCATCGCGTAGTCGAGATAGCTCGACTTCATCTCGTCGACGATGTCGATGCGGTCGAAACCGCCCATCGGGGCCGGCGGGGAATCGAGGATGTCGCTGTCGTCGCTCAAGATCGGGGCCGTTTCTGCTTGTGTTTATGCGCCGTGATCGGCGGGCCGGGCCATAGCAGGCCGGCGGGTCATTGCCATTTAGGCACTTGCCGGAGGTTTCGCCACCTCGCGCCCGGAACATAAGTGGAACGTTGCGGTTTTTTCCACATTTGCCGACCGCTTGCGGCACCCGGCGGGCGCATGGCATTCAAAGCCCGTTCAGCACGAACCGCCTAGCGGGAATTGCCAATCCCGTGCGAGCCGTTCTAAGGCTCCTGCGGATTTCGGGCAGTGCGCGTCTCCGTAAAGGTGCGCGAGGGCTGCTCTACTTGTGGAGGATGCATTGACCAACCTGTCTTCGCCCCGTCGTCCGGCGCGCCTCGCGCGTCAGTTCGCCCTTGCGGCGGCGCTCGCCAGCGGAACGGTGCTGCTTGCCGTGCCGGGCTTCGCATACGCGGCGCTTGCCCAGAAAAAGAAGGACGACAAGGAGGCGCCCGCCAAGCCCGTCTACAGCAAGGAATTCGTCGCGGCCTACGCGCCGATCGAGACCGCGCTCAAGGCGCCCGGTGCCGATCCCAACGTGATCAAGCCGCAGGTCGTTGCGCTTGCCCCGCTCGCCAAGTCGCCGGACGAGCAGCTTGCGGTGGGCGTGATGATGTACAACACGGGCATCATCGCCAAGGATACCGCGCTGCAATATCAAGGCGTCGGGCTGATGCTCGCCAGCAACAAGGCGACCCCGGCCGAGCAGGGCCGCTACAATCTCGTCGCATCGCAGCTCGCCTCGCAGTCCAAGCAGTACGACAAGGCGCGCGAATACTTGCAGAAGGCGATCGACCTCGGCTTCACCGACGCGAACATCAAGCCTGCCGACCTCAAGCTGAGCATGGCAGAGCTCTACTTTTCGGAACAGCGCGATGTCGACGGGCTGAAGTACCTCGCCGATGCGATCGCCGCGCAGAAGGCGCAGGGCGTCAAGGTCGACGAGCGCTGGTACAAGCGCGGCGTGTCGGTCGCCTATAACGGCCAGATCGTGCCGCAGGTCTACGACTTCGTGCAGGGCTGGGTGGTCGACTATCCCTCGGAGGCCAACTGGCGCGATGCGGTCAACCTGACCCGCAACCTCAACGACTATGAAGCGCCGATCATGCTTGACCTGTTCCGCCTCGGCGACCGGGTCGGCTCGCTCAACGCCAAGAACGATTACCTCAGCTACGTCGAGATGGCCGATACGTGCCGCCTGCCGGCCGAAGTCAAGCGGGTGATCGAAGAAGCCTACAGCCGCAATGTCGTGCCCAAGGGCAGCGACAGCTGGGTCGAGGAGCAGTACAAGCTCGCCAACTCTCTGATCGCGCAGGACAAGACCGCGCTCCCGGGCCTCGAGCGTGACGCCAACGCTCCCACGGCGCAGCTGCGCACCGTCATGGCTGCAGCCGACACGCTGCTCGGCTATGGCGAATACGGCAAGGCCGCCGCCTTCTACGAAAAGGCGTTGGGCCTTCCGGGTGCGGACAAGAACCTCGTGCTGACCCGCCTCGGGATCGCGCAGGTCGGTCTCGGGAACCACGCCGCCGCGCAGCAGACCCTCGCCAAGATCGAGGGCAACCGGGTGCCGGTCGCGCGGCTGTGGAGCGCCTATGCGGCCCAGCAGGCCGCGGGCACCACCGGCGGCTGAAGCGGGCCACGCATGTGAAATCGAAGGAGCGCCGGGCCGCAGGGTCCGGCGCTCTTCTTTTTGCAAGGGGCGATGCCCGGAATGCAGCCCCGCTCGCGCTTGCGGGAGCGTCTCGGTGCGCCTACATGGCGGGCGATGAACGACCTTGCCAGCACGCCGCAACCGCCCGAGGAGCGGCCCGTCCGCCAGCGCAAGCCCGACTGGATTCGCGTGCGCGCGCCGGTTAGCGAGGGCTACAACGAGACCCGCCGCCTGATGCGCGAGCTCAACCTCCACACCGTGTGCAAGGAAGCCGCCTGCCCGAACATCGGCGAGTGCTGGACCAAGAAGCACGCCACGGTGATGATCCTCGGCGATGTCTGCACGCGGGCCTGCGCCTTCTGCAACGTCAAGACCGGGATGCCGCGTGCGGTTGATCCCTTCGAACCCGAGAACACCGCGATCGCCGCGGCGAAGATGGGCCTTGAGCACATCGTCATCACCTCGGTCGACCGCGATGACCTCCCCGATGGCGGTGCCTCGCAGTTCGTCAAGGTGATCGAGGCGCTGCGCAGAACGACGCCGAAGACCACCATCGAGATCCACACCCCCGACTTCCGCGGCAAGATGCGACGCGCGGTGGAGATGATCTGCGAGGCGGGTCCCGACGTCTACAACCACAACCTCGAGACCGTACCGCGGCTCTATCCCACGATCCGTCCCGGCGCGCGCTACTACGCCTCCCTGCGCCTGCTGGAGGAAGTGAAGGCGCACAATCCGCTGATCTTCACCAAGTCGGGCATCATGCTGGGCCTCGGCGAACAGCGGCTCGAGGTCCACCAGGTGATGGACGACATGCGCTCGGCCGATGTCGACTTCATCACCATGGGCCAGTATCTCCAACCCACGCCCAAACACGCCAGGGTCGAGGAATTCGTCACCCCCAAGGCCTTCGCCGCCTACGCCGCGATCGCCCGGGCCAAGGGCTTCCTCCAGGTTGCATCGAGCCCGCTGACGCGGTCGAGCTATCACGCGGGCGAGGATTTCGCGGTGATGCGCGCCGCGCGCGAGGAAAAGCTCGCCGGAGTGTCCGCGCGCGCCGGAGCCAAGGTCCAAGCCTAGTGCCAGGCATCCGCGAGACCCGCCGTCTGCCCTACAGCGCCGAACAGATGTTCGACCTGGTGGCCGATGTCGGCCGCTATGCGGAGTTCCTGCCTTGGGTGATCGCCACGCGCGTTCGATCGAACAGCGATACGGAGATGGTCGCCGACATGGTGGTGGGCTTCAAGGCCATCCGCGAAAGCTTCACCTCGCGCGTTGCCAAGACCCGCCCGCGCGAGATCGCGGTGCATTACGTCGACGGGCCTTTGTCCGACCTCGACAATGTCTGGACCTTCCGTGCGGTCGACGAGCATACCTGCGAGATCGACTTCCTCGTCGACTTCACCTTCAAGAACCGCCTCTTCGAGAAGATCGCGGGCCAGTATTTCGACAAGGCCTTCCGCAAGATGGTGGAGGCCTTCGAGAACCGTGCCGCGGCGCTCTACGGCAGCAGCAGTTCGAGCGCGCAGAGCGTCGCCTGACGGCGGATTTCCGCACGGCCGCCCGGGCCGTCGCCGCCGTCGAAGAACCGGAGCTCGCCCTCGGGCTCCCCGGTCTCGCCGCGCACCACGCGGGCGAAGACCACCGTGCCGACCGGTTTCTGGGGTGAGCCGCCGCCCGGTCCTGCGATGCCGCTGATCGCGACCGCGATGTCCGCTTTCGAGCGGTCGAGCGCGCCCTTCGCCATCGCCCAGGCGCAGGCGATCGAAACCGCGCCGAAGGTCTCGATGATGTCGCGCGAGACGACCAGCATCTCCATCTTGGCTTCGTTGGAATAGGTCACGAAGCCGCGCTCGAGCACCGCCGAGGAACCCGCAATCTCGGTAATCGCGCCGGCAACGAGTCCGCCGGTGCAGCTTTCGGCGGTCGCGACCTTGCGGCCATGCGCGGCGTTCTCGGCGACCACGCGGGCGGCGAGGGCGGCGATGTCGTCGGGAAGCAGCGAGAGCGCCATCGTCGCTTACCGCTTCGGGGTCGCGGCGTTCGCGGCGCAGATCTCGGGGTTCTTCATGCCCGAAACTTCGAACAGGAAGCCGACCAGTGGGCCGAGATCGTCGGCGGGCATGGGGCTGAGCACCTCAAGGCCCCGCTCGATCTTGCCGCAGTCGGCAGGCTTGATCTCCTCGGCGACCATCTGCCCGATCAGGCTGTCGACGAAGGGCCGGACGGCTGTGTCGGGCATTCCGGCGATGAGCTCCGTGATGTCGCTTCCCCCGGTGCCCGCTTTGCCCTCGTCCTCCCCGGCCATGAACGTCTTGAGCACCCGGAAGGCGCCCGGCCAGGCCTTGTTCTGGCGGCTGCGGAACTGATCCATATAGGCATCTCCGCGGGTGGCGATGAAGCCCTTGCGGGTCAGGCGGTTGGTGCAGGTGGTCCGCACCCCGTCATAAGCAAGCGGCAAGGCGTAGGTCACGGCATCGGCGAGATCGCCGGCGGCGACACAAGCTTGCTGCTGCGCCTGCGCGGCCTGAGCCGAGGCGAGGGCGGCAAGCGCGGCGAGGGGGGCGATGAGGCGTCGGGTCATTGCGGGTCTCCTTAGGCGGCGCGGGTGACGAGGACGATGGCCTGGGCGGCGATCCCCTCGCCGCGGCCGGTGAAGCCGAGTTTCTCGGTAGTGGTGGCCTTGATGCTCACCTGATCTTCGCCCACGCCCATCAGCCGCGCCACCTCGGCGCGCATCGCCGGGCGGTGCGGGCCGATCTTGGGCGCCTCGCAGATCAGCGTGAGGTCGACATTGGCGACGGCATAGCCGGCTTCGCGGGCGAGTCCGACGGCGTGCTCGAGGAATTGCCCCGAGCGCGCGCCGCGCCATTGCGGGTCGCTCGGAGGGAAATGGGTGCCGATGTCGCCTTCCCCGACCGCGCCGAGCACCGCGTCGGTGATCGCGTGGAGCGCGACATCGGCATCGGAGTGTCCGGCAAGGCCCTTGTCGTGCGGGATCCGCACGCCGCCGAGCCACAGCTCCTCGCCGGCCTCCAGGCGGTGGACGTCGTAGCCCTGTCCGATCCGGAACATGGGGGCGGTGCTGCTTTCCACGAAATCCTCCGCGAATGTGATCTTCTTGAGGCGCTCGTCGCCGTCCACGAGTGCCACGGCGCCGGAATGTGCCATCAGGACCTGCGCGTCGTCACCTGCATCGGTGGGCCCCGCCCACGCGCGGTGCGCGGCGAGGATTGCGGCGAAGCGGAAGGCCTGCGGCGTCTGGACCCGGCGCAGCGCCTCGCGATCGGCCTTTCCGGCCATCAGGCCTTTACTGTCTGCCACGGCGATGCTGTCGACGACCGGAAGCACGGGGATTGCACCCGGTGTTTCTTCCAGTGCAGCGAGGACTCGGGCAATCACCGCGCGCGGAACGTCAGGGCGGGCGGCATCGTGGATCAGCACGTTCTGTGGCTCTGCTCCGGCGAGCGCCTCGAGCCCGGCGCGCACCGAATCTTGCCGGGTCGCGCCCCCCGTGACGAACTGCACGCCGTCTATTCCGTCGAGAGCGGTCGCGGCGTGCTTGCGCGCATCGGCCGCGACAACCACCACCAGGGGCGCGGCACCGACTGCCGTCAACATCTCCACCGAATGGCGGATCAGCGGGCGCCCGCGCCACGCCCGGAACTGCTTGGGCGTATCGCCACCCACGCGCAGGCCCTTGCCAGCGGCGACGACGATGGCGGCGAAGGAGGGGAGCGGATCGAGGGTGCCCATCGGGGCGTTCGCTTAGGGTCTGGACGGCTCCTCGGCAATCCACTAAGCGCTTGCTCAAAATTTAGGCAACCTCTCCCGCATGAGCCATCTTCCTCCTCCGCCGGCCCTGAAGCCGATCAAAGTCGGCCCGGTGACCGTTGCCGAGCCGGTCGTGCTCGCGCCGATGACCGGCGTCACCGACATGCCGTTCCGCACCCTCGTGCGCCGCTACGGGTCGGGGCTCAATGTCACCGAAATGGTGGCGAGCGAGGCTGCGATCCGCGAAACCCGGGTCAGCACCCAGAAAACCGCGTGGGACCGGATCGAGGAGCCGGTCTCGATGCAGCTGGTCGGCTGCGATCCCGCCAGCATGGCCGAGGCGGCGAAGATCCAGGAAGGCAACGGCGCGGCGATCATCGACATCAATTTCGGCTGTCCGGTGAGGAAAGTCGTCGGCCAGTTCGCCGGCTCCGCGCTGATGCGCGAGGTGCCGCTTGCGGTCCGACTGATGGAGGCGACCGTGAAGGCTGTAAAGGTGCCGGTCACCGTGAAGATGCGCATGGGCTGGTGCCACGACAGCCTCAACGCGCCCGAGCTTGCCCGCATCGCCGAGGACCTCGGTGTCAAGATGGTCACGGTCCACGGCCGCACCCGCAACCAGATGTACAAGGGGAGCGCCGACTGGGCCTTCGTCCGCAAGGTCAAGGAGGCGGTCACCATCCCCGTGATCGTCAACGGCGACATCTGCACCATCGAGGACGCCGCCAAGGCGCTCGAGCAGTCGGGCGCGGACGGCGTCATGATCGGGCGGGGCGCTTACGGCAAGCCCTGGCTGCTCGGTCAGGTCATGCACTGGTGGCGCACCGGCGAGTATCGCGCCGAGCCGGAGCTCTCCGAACAGTACGTGGTAATTGTGGAGCACTACCTCCGGATGCTCGATCACTATGGCTGCGACACGGGCGTCAAAATGGCGAGGAAGCACCTCGGGTGGTACACCAAGGGTCTGCACGGCTCGGCCGAGTTCAGAAACCGGGTCAACTTCATCGACGATGCCGACCAGGTGCTCGGCGAGATCGAGCGCTTCTACACCCCTTTTCTCCTGCAGCAGGCGGCCTGAGGCGTGGCGAGCGCCCAGCCGGGGCTTGGCGAGGCCGGGCGGCCGGACGCGCGGGCGCAGCTTTCGGGCTTGATCTTCGCGTTGGTGCTGATCGACCCCGATGACCGCATCGCCGAAGTCAACCACGCCGCCGAAGCCCTGCTCGGCACCAGTGCCAATCGGCTCGTGGGCATGCGCCTCACCGACCGCATCGGTCCGCTCGATCCGCGGGTCGAGGCGCGTCTCGCGGCAAGTGACGAGGCACTGGTTGCGCGTGATCTCGCGATCCGCGTCGGCGAGCAAGAGGCGCGGGTGAACCTTACCGCCTCGCCGCTCGGCGGCTATCCGGGCTGGCGGGTAGTGACACTATCGCAGATCGGGCACGACGAGCCCGGCCCGGGCGCACGCGACGCGATGCTCGGCGCGCCTGCGGTGCTCGCCCACGAGATCAAGAACCCGCTCGCCGCGATCCGCGGCGCGGGACAGCTTGCCGCCCGCAAGCTCCCCCACGCCGACAAGAAGCTCGCGCGGATGATCACTGACGAGGTGGACCGCATCGCCCGGCTCATCGACCGGATGCAGCAGCTTGGCAGCACGCGTCCGGGCCCGGTCGACCCGTGCAACCCGCACGAAGCCATCCGCACCGCGATCGCGACGATGCGCGCGGCCGTCGCGGAAGGCGAAGGGGTCGAGATCCGCGAGGAATTCGATCCCTCCTTGCCCCCGGTCCTCGCCAACCGCGACGCGCTCGAGCAGGTGCTGATCAACCTCGTCTCGAATGCCCGCGACGCGGCGCTGGGACAGGGGGGTCCCGCCCTCGTCATTGTCCAGACCCGCTTCGTCAGCGGTCTTGCCTTCAGCGCAATCCGCAACGGGCGTGCGGTGCCGCTGCCGATCGAGATCACTGTCAGCGACAATGGGCCCGGCGTCGATCCGGCCCTGCGCGATCACGTCTTCGAGCCCTTCGTCTCCTCCAAGCCGTCCGGGCAGGGGCTGGGGCTCTCGCTGGTCCGGAAGCTGGTGCGCGACATGAACGGCAACGTCAGCCACGAGCGCGACCCACGCACGGGGCTCACCCATTTCCGCCTGCACCTGCCGCAGGCGCAGGAAGCGAGCTGACCCGATGCCTGCCAACGCCACGCCCGACCCGATCCTGCTTGTCGAAGATGACGCGGCCATCGCGACGGTGATCGTCGCGGCACTCGAGGACGAGGGCTTCGCCATCGTCCACTGCACCAGCATCGCCGCGCGCGACCGACAGCTCGTGGCCCGCTCGTTCGCGGTGATGCTCACCGACGTGATCCTCGAGGACGGCGACGGGCTTGCGAGCCTTGCCGCGGTGCGGGAGCGCGCGCCCGACATGCCGGTGATCGTGCTGTCCGCGCAGAACACTCTCGATACCGCGGTGCGCGCCAGCGAGAGCGACGCCTTCGAATACTTCCCCAAGCCCTTCGACCTCGACGAGCTGGTTCATGCCGTGCGCCAGGCGGCAGGCGCGCGTGCGCCGGCGGAGGACGACGGGCCGACGACGCTTCCGGGCGGCGAGGGCGAGAAAATGCCGCTCGTCGGACGCAGCGCGGCGATGCAGGGCGTCTACCGGATGATCACCCGCGTCCTGCGCAACGATCTAACGGTTCTGGTCACCGGCGAGAGCGGCACGGGCAAGGAACTGGTCGCGGAAGCCATCCACGAGCTCGGCAATCGCCGCACCGGGCCCTTCGTGGCGGTCAACACCGCCGCAATCCCTGCCGAACTCGTGGAAAGCGAGCTGTTCGGCCACGAGAAGGGGGCCTTCACCGGTGCAATCGCCCAGGCGATCGGCAAATTCGAGCAGGCGAACGGCGGCACGCTGTTCCTCGACGAAATTGGCGACATGCCTGCCGAGGCGCAGACCCGGCTGCTGCGTGCGCTGCAATCGGGGCGCATCCGGCGCGTCGGCGGGCGGCAGGAGATTGCGGTCAATGTCCG